>JBJXGK010000031.1:0-70971 GCA_046153705.1 Gemmatimonadaceae bacterium | reverse complement strand
CCCCCCCCCCCCCCCCCCCCGCTGTGTGTCGGACCAACGCGTTACCGCGCCCTGATGCGGTGAGTCGCGGCGCGACTCAGTCGTCGTTGTCGATCTCGACGTCGAATCCGTTCTCGAACTCCACTTCGAGCTGCGCAAGCGTGCTCGTCGTGGCGTAGTTGAACAGCGCGAGATTGATCACCGAGCCGTCGCCACGCTTGAACCAGAGGTCGGGGCGGAGCTCCACGGTCACGCCGCTCGAGGACCCGTCGATGACCAGCGGCGGCGAGAGCACCGTCTCCACTTCGAGGTCCGCGTCGAAGTACACGCGGAAGGGCTGGGCGACACCCCCGGTCGGCGTGAAGGTGCCGACGACCACCATGGACGCGCCGGTCGGCCAATCGGTGTACGTCTGGCGCAGCGTGGCGAGCACCTCCGCGATCCGGGCCGCGCGCGCGACGTCATCGTCGTCGTTGCTGTCGACGAACAGATCCTTCACCTCGAACTCCATCTCGTCGTACGTCCCCGCCGGGATGCGGTCGCTGGCGACCGTCACCGTGCCCGTGCCCAGCGGCACATCGGCGACGAAGAGCCGGGACTCGAACTCCGAGCAGTCATCGTCGTCGCTCGGCGTGTCATCGAGTTCTTCACAGTCGAGCCCGGAGTTGGACGAGACCAGCTTCAGCTCGAACTCATCGACGACGAGCTTGATATCGGTGATGACGAGCGTCCCGTTCGTCCCGGCGATCGAGAGTCCCGGGCTCCCGCCCGCGGTCGTCGTCGTGCTCTGCCCGGGAACGGCGGGGCTGGAGAAGCGAACTGCTGCGTTCGCGTTGGGAGTGGTGGAGCTTTCACATGCCGAGAGAGCGAAGACCGCTGCAGTGAGCAGGGCGCCGGAGCGCGTGAACGAGCGGGGTTGCATTGTAGTCTCCAGAGAGTGAGTGCAGCGCGGGACGGCCCCTCGCCGACACAGGGATAGTACACCGGTCGAGCAGAATCTCTTGTGCTTGATATCACACGACTTACGTGAACTTTGCCGAGAAGTTGTTCGCCCGCGCTTCGGGCTCGATTCACCCTCGCTTTCGCCTCCATCCCACGCGATCTTCCCCCGGATGAGGATCCTGACCGTCGTCGGTGCCCGACCACAGTTCATCAAGGCGGCTCCGGTGAGCCGCGCGCTCCGCCGGAGCCACACGGAGATCCTGGTCCACACCGGCCAACACTACGACGAGGGCATGTCGGAGGTCTTCTTCCGCGAGCTCGGGCTGCCCGCGCCGGATCAGCATCTCGCGATATCCGGTGGCACACACGCCGAGATGCTCGCGCGGATGCTCGCGGGCCTCGAGCCGGTGATGCGAGCCGCCGTCCCGGACGCCGTGCTTCTCTACGGCGATACCAACTCGACGCTCGCCGGCGCACTCGCAGCGGCATCCATCGGTCTGCCGATCGCGCACGTCGAGGCGGGGCTGCGCTCCGGCGATCTCCGGATGCCCGAAGAACGGAACCGCATCCTCACGGATCGTCTCGCGTCGCTCCTGTTCTGTCCCAGCGACGTCGCGGTCGCGCATCTCGCACGCGAAGGCATCACGCGCGGCGTCTCCGTCGTCGGCGACGTGATGCGCGACGCGCTGGACGACGCTGTCGCGGCGGCCGAGCGCCACTCGACGATCCTGGCGCGGCTCTCCCTTGCGCCGCAGCGCTACGTGCTCGCCACCATCCACCGCGCGGAGAACACCGACGACCTCTCGCGCCTCGCCGGCATCGTCGCGGGGCTCGCGGCGCTCGACGAACCAGTGGTGCTGCCACTACATCCGCGGACGCGCGCGGCCATGGAGCGGGCCGGACTCGCGTGGGCGACCAACGTACGCGTCCAGCCACCGCTCGCGCATCACGACCTGACGCAGCTCCTGCGCAACGCACGGCTCCTGGTGACGGACTCGGGCGGGCTGCAGAAGGAGGCGTATTGGCTGGCGGTTCCCTGCGTCACGGTCCGCGACACAACCGAATGGGTCGAAACCGTCGAGGCCGGATGGAATCGGCTGGCCGCACCGACGCCCACCGGCCTCGTGGAGGCCGTGCAGTCAGCGCAGCGGCCTGCGACCCACCCGACGCTCTACGGCGCGCCGGGGTCGGTCGCGACGGCTATCGTCACCGCCCTCGAGCGATTCGCCGGCTCCCTCTCCAGGAGTTCGACGAGCCCCAGTTCGCGGTGATAGACCCACGCGATCCGACGGTGATCGAAGGCCTCGGCCGGGGCCGGGGCACGGATCATCGCGTACCCCGACGAACGCGCTGACTTCAGCGCAGGCTCGAGCCGGTCGACCTCGTAGCAGATGTGCAGGAGCTTCACGCCCTCCTCCAAACTTCGCTGCACCGGCGAATCCTCTCCGACGGGTTCCACCAGCTCGAGCGTCAGATCGTGCATGGCGACGAAAGCCACACGCACCTTCTGGATCGGATCGAAGGTCGACGCGAGATCGGGGTGCATCGACGCGATGGAGCGCACGGCGATGCCCACATGATGCAGACGGGCGCTGAGTCCGAACGCATTCGCGTAACGACTAGGCATACGACTCCTCCCGCTGCAAGGTGACGTGCATTGGCACCGGATACTCGCGATCGCAGGTCCAACGGAACTCCGTCTCGCTGACCGCCGTCATGCCGCTCCGGTCGTGGAAGAACTCCCGAGTGGGTTTGTTCTTCTTGGTTGGCGTGAGCAGTGCGACCAGCTCCGACGCGCCGAACGACGCGGCGTGGCTCGCGGCGATATGCAGCATCGTCTCTTCCACCTGCCGGCCGAACACTCGGCAGCTGAGGACGAAGTCTTCGACCGTCGCCCGACCATCCCGCACTTGCACCCCCACCAGGCCCGTTAGGCCTGCCTCGCCGAACCGGTCGGCCACCGAGACGGTCCAGAAGGCGTTCTCCGGTTCCGCCGCCCACGCCGCGAGTTCGCCTTCGCTGAGCCGGCGCGTGGTGAGGTTCATCTGGTTGGTCTTGTTGAGCAACTGTGTCGCGCGCGCCAGGGTCGCCGGCCGCACCCGCTCGACGGTCACGGTCAGTTCCAACGACGCCAGCCAATCCTCGACCGAGGCCACCGACTGCCGAGCGACCTGTCGCTCGCGCTCCGCGACGTACATCGCGCCGCGCTGACGATCCTCGTCGGTGATCGCCGGCGTATCGAAGCAGTCCAGCGCGAGCAGCGCCTGCTTGTAGAGCCGCGGGTCCGCCGGCCACTCGGGCACCAGCACCTCAGGGAGCGACTCGCGCACCCGGCCGCGCTCCGAAGGGTTGTCGTCGAGGAACACCACGTGCTGCAGGCCGAGGTTCAGCTCCTCCGCGATCTCGGCGATGCCCGTTGCCTTGTCCCGCCAGTTGATGCGCCACGCCGCGAAGTCCTTCTCCCGGAGCACCATCTCCGGATGACTGCGGATGGCCTCGAGCGCGACCGCCTCATCGTTCTTGCTCGCGATGGCGAGCACGATGCCGCGTCGCGCAAGGACCTGAAGCCCGCGCTGGAAATCCTGATGCGCTTCCCCGACCGCGTCGTGACCGCCGAGGGCGACGCCCTCCCACCCTACATCGCCGACGATCCCGCCCCACAAGGTGTCGTCGAGATCGACGACGACGAGTTTGCGCGCGCCGCCCTTGAGTCCGCGCAGGGCCGACATGACGTCGGACACCGCCGCCTTCAGCATCTCCATCCCGTAAGGCATCTTCCCGAGGTACCAGCCCTGCGGCGAGTCCCCGCGCGGCCCGGCGGCCTGCGCCCAACGCTGCGCATCCAGCACGAAGACATCGCGCGCGTTCGCGAGCCGTTCGACGAGCCGGTGATTCATCGCGAGCACCGCGCGGGCGCCGCCCTGCGCCGCCTTGAGATCGAGCATCCCCAGACCGCGGCGATACCACGGTGTCGTCCAGGTCGAGACGAGTAACACCTTCACCTGCCGCTGCGCGGCGAGCAGGAGGTCCACGTAGGAATCGACCTCCGCCAGGATGGCCTCCATCGAGACCGGCTCATGGGCCTCGAGCGCGGCGAAGCTCGGGATCACCGCCTCGGGGCGCGTCCAGACGAACGCCGCATCGGCCGCCGGGGGTGCCAGCAGCGTCTGGTAGACGTTGCCGAGCGGCGTGCCTAGCGCCTCGATGCGCGGCACGACGGACTTGCCCAACAGCACCTCCACGTTCGTCGCATTAAAATCCGCGACGACGAGGACTCGGAGCGCGTCGCTCACGCGGACGCCTCGATGCGCGACTGAACCAGCGCGACCAGGCCACCCACAGTCCGCAGCGGTGTCGTACTCGGATCCGCCTCGAGGAGGTCGGTGAGACTCACCTGCCGACCGAGCTGTTGATCGACCGCGCTCTCAGTCGCGAGCAGCAGGTTGACGACACCCAAGGAATCGAGGCGCGTGATGAGTTCGGCGTCCGGCGTCGCGTCGAGGGCCTCCTCGGGCGGGAGCACGAGATTCACCTCGGCAATAGCGGCTTGGACAGCGCGGAGGATAGCGTCGGGGGAAGTCATGAGTGCAGCACGTGCGTCAGATGTTGAGGATGACCAGCTCGGAGTACGCATTGGTGACGTCCTCCGGCGCGATGTCGGTACCACGGTACAGTCGGTTCGGCGTGATGGGACGATCGACGAACGGGCCGGGCGCGCCGACCGCGAGCCGCCGATCGTATTCTACCAGCAGCGCGCCGTGGCGGAGGAGCACTGCAGCCTGCAGCGGTCGCAACGCCCACGCCAGACCGTCCCGCGGCGCGACATGATGCAACCGCACGCCGGGCAAGCCGCGACGTCTCACGACCGTATACACCACGTAGCAGGTGCCGTGCCGCCCTTCCACCAGCGCCGTACTGGCCAGGGCGCGGTGGGACCGGTGCACCGGCTCCTGCCCGGCGGGGAGCGCCGCGGGGAGGATCTCGTCATCGAACCGCACCGTGTTGCCGAAGCCGACAGACGGAACGTAGAAATGGGTCCGCGTGTGCGTCTCGAGGACCTTGAATCCGAGCTTGCTGAAGATCGCGTGCACCGACGGAAGAGGAGTCAGATTCGTCAGGATGGCGTCCTTCTCCTTGATCGCAGGCATCATGAGCGCCATCGCCGCATTCCGGTGTGCATCATCCACCACCCAGCTGCTGAGGTTGATGAACTGGCGAGGACCCTTGACGGTCCGCTGCTCGGAGCGGACGTATCCGGCGAATCCGACGATCCGACCGCCCTCGAAGAGACCGTAGCCGACCTCTCGGGACACCTGATGCCAAGGCGGAAACAACAGGTGGCGCCACTGCGCCTCGCTCTTGTTCTCGTCGAGGATCCGGAGCTGATCGTTGTAGACGAGCGGGAACTCCTCGGAGTGGATGGCCTTGAGCGTGGGCATGGTCGGGACGCGGGCGCGAGGCATCGGAGGTCCGACGCCTAGCGCTCATTGCCTAAGGACCGTGACGGCGACTGGCAGTGCAAGCACCAGCGTGACGATCGACAAGGTCGTCTGCAGCGTCCACGGCTCGCGTCGCCGCACCACGTATAGCGCATCGCCATCGCGCACATCGAGCGCATCGAGTGTGCGGCTGGACGCGATCGCAGCCTGAACGCGCTTCCCGTCGAGCAACACGGTGTCCGCCCGCATGAGGCGCATCCGGTCCGGTGCCGCTTCGGCGGTGGGCCCACCGGACAACGTCAGGAGCTGATCGAGCAAGGTTTCCGACGGAACCGTGAGGTACCCGGGATTGGTCACCAAGCCGAACACCGCCACGCGGATGAGCGGCCGCGCCTCGACGCGCAGGTCGCGCACGCTCCGGGCGAGTTCCGTCGTCAACGCCGAGTCGAGCTCCGATCGCAGCACGCCGCGCAGGGAGATCGAGCGGATGTTCGGCACGTCGATCAGCAACGAATCGCTGACGGCGAGTGTGTCGAGCAGGTTCAGTTCCGTGCCCTGCACGCGGATCTGGATCTGATCGCCGACGCGGAAATCCCCGTCACGCATGCGCGTGCGCAAGTCCGCGGCGAGGCGGCGGGCGCGCTCCTTGGTGCGGGCACCGTAGGCCGTCGAGGTGGCCGACCGTTCTGCCAGCTGCAGTGACGCTTGCAGCTCGGCGCGCGTCGCAAGACGCCGGGCGTTGTCCTGACCCTGGAGCACCACGGGGGCCAGTACGCCGCTGAGGACCGCAAGACTGAGGAGGGTTCTGAAGCGCATGGACATTGAGAGAAGGATACTCGGAGCCCAGCAAGTGCGGCGAATCGCGTTGCATTCCTGCCGCACGCCCGTCGCGAGGGTGTGGACACGACGCATCGATTCAGCCCCGATCTTGACCGGGAGACGACACACTAACGCAAGTCGTCACAAGAGGTTAGTCTTTCTGCCGCCTGAGCACGTATCCTGCGGGGGAGTGTCTGACCTTCAGCTATCTGTAGTGTCTCGTAGCACTGAACGCGCCACCTTTTCCGCGTACCCACGATGACCGATCGTCCCACCCGAGTTCGCCCGCCGCTCACCCTGATCGCAAACAGCCAAGAATGGCACTCGCGGTCGCTGGAGAGCATCCTGGGGCCGCACGGGTACGCGGTACTGCGCGCCTACACCGGAAAACAAGCGATCGAGCGCGCGAGGAACGCGCGCCCCGACCTCATCATTCTCGACACGGATCTGCCGGATCGTGACGGGTTCGATGTCTGCCGCGAGCTGCGTGCCGCAGGCGGCGTGAGCGATGCCACCCCGATCCTGATGACGAGTCCAGGCCACCCGAGTCGCGCGAAGCGTCTCGAGGCCCTGCGCGCCGGGGCCTGGGACTTCATCGGCGCTGCGCTCGACGGCGAGGAGTTGCCGCTGCGACTCGACGCGTATCTCCGTGCAAAGCACGAGGTCGACCGAGCGCGGGACGAGAGCCTGCTCGACGAGCTCACCGGGCTGTACAACGATCGTGGGCTCGCCCGTCGCGCCCGCGAGCTCGGCTCGCAGGCGTTTCGCGACCGCGAACCCTTCGCCTGCATCGTCCTCACGCCCTTGGTCGCGGACAACGCGGACAACGTTGATGCGATCGTGCGCCACGTGGCACAGCTGCTCCGTGACATCGGACGCAGCTCGGATGCGATCGGCGTGATCGGACCGTCGGAGTTCGCCGTAGTCACGCAGGGCACGGACTCCAGCGGCGCCATGCGCTTGGCGGAACGACTCTCGGAGGCGGCGTCGCTTACCTTCGCCGGCCGGCCATTGCGCCTCGCGGTCGGCTACGATGCGGTGCCGGACTACCACGAGGCTCCCATCGAGCCGCGCGACATGCTCCAACGGGCCGCGACGGCGATGCGCCTCTCGCGCGCCGAAGGACCGAATCGCGGACCGATGAGCATCCGGTCGTTCGATGCCCCGCCGTTGAGCTGAGTCCGGCGCCGGACCGCGCCGACGCGAAAGAACCGCCGCCGACCCTTCCGGTCGGCGGCGGTTCTTTCGTACCCGGCTTCAGCGATTCCCCAGGAGCGTTCGACCCGCCGGTGCAGGGGTCTCCACCTCGTCCTCGGCGCGGTAGCCTGGGAGGTAGGAGTAGTAGCGATACACGCCCTCGGACCGGACCTCGTTGAGCACGGCGCCGAGGAGACGGATCGGGAGACGCTGCAGATCATCGAGTTTGGCTCCGGCGAGATCCCGATCGGTGCGCCCGTTGCGCAGCACCAGGACCATGCTGCCGGAGAGCGAGCCGAGCACCAAGGGGTCCACGCCGGCTCCGAGCGGCGGGCTGTCGATGATGATCGCCTGATACTCGGACCGGAGTCCGCCGATCAGCTGCGCCATCGCGGCGGACGCGAGCAGCTCCGGACCCCCCGACTTCCGCGTCCCGCACGGCATGAAGTCGATGCCCCACTCCGGGATGGTCCGCACGACACGTTCGCGCGATTCGTCGCCGCTCAGGTAGTCGAGGAGGCCCGGCTTGCGATCCACGCCCATCGACCGATGGAGCAGTCCACGGCGCGTGTCCGCATCGATCAGGAGCGTGCGCCGCCCGCTGCTTGCGAAGGCGCGAGCGAGGTTCGCAGAGAGGAACGACTTCCCGTCGCCGACGCCGGGACTCGTGATCGTGGTGATGAACGGACCAGCGGCCCCGTGTGCATACGTGAGGTTCATGCGGATGCTGCGCAGCGCTTCGAGCAAGTGCGCGGCTTCCTGGGGGTCGGGCACTCCCGAGCGACGAGTGCGCATCACCGGAAGCGCCCCGAGGATGCTGAGACCGAGTTCCTTGGTGACCTGATCCGGATACCGGATGCGCGAATCGATCCGGTCGAGCAGCAGCGCCAAGGCGAATCCGAGGGCGAGACCGCCGATGAGACCACCGGCGAGGATCACCGACAGCTGATCGACGGTCGGTGTCGTCGGCACCGTGGCGGAGTCCATGACACGCACGTCAGGCAGGGCGCTCAGTTCGGCCAGCTTCGCCTGCTCGAACGCATTCCGCAGTGTGCCGAACACATCGTTCGCGACGTCCAGCTCGCTCTCCAGGCGCGCCTCTTCAAGCGCGCGCGGCGGGATCTGCTGCAGCTCGCGCGACGAGGACGTGATGCGCGTGTCGAAGTCGCCGAGCCGATTGTCGAGCGCCGCGAGCAGCACGCGCGCGCGATCACGCACCTGCGAACGCTCGAGCTGCCGGATGTCCGCCTCGAGCCGCATCAGCGGGGGATGCGTGGCGGAGAACCCCACGCGCAGGCGAGCCGCCTCGGCGCGCTTGGTCCCGAGTTCGGTCAACGCGGCGCTCAGCTCCGCGGACTGCGTGACGCTAGGGAGCGCCGACAAGGCCTCGATCAGCTGCGCCGTCGAATCCAGCGGCGTATTGAGCGCCCGCTGGAGCGCAGCGCGTTCGTTCGCGAGACCGTCGCGTTCCGTCCGCAGTTGGAAGTACGCCGCGAACACCGGGTCGCGCGTCTGCACGAGACCGGCGTTGATCGGAGTGCCGCCACGGTCGTTGGGCAGCGTGATGGTTCGGACCCGGAACGTCTGGAGCGCCCGCTCCGCGTTGCGCTTCTCTTCTCCCGCGGTCGCCAGCTGCCGCTGCAGGATCTGCGTCCGGAGCGTCAGCTTTTCCTTCTTGAGCTCGGTGGCCACTTCGATGAACCGGTTCGCGATCTCGTTGACCGTCGCCGCAGTGAACTCGGCGTCGATGCCGGACAACTCGATCCGCAGGAAGTAGCCGTTCATGGCAGGCAACGCCGCGCGCAACCCCTCATTCAGCCGGACCGCCGCATCGCGGGGCATCCGCACGCGGAAGCCCATGGTGCTCCCCGGCCGCAGGGCCTTGGGTTGCCACAGGAAACCGAGCGAACTGCCGATCGAGTCCCCGACGGTCCGCTCCTCGAGCACCGCCCCGGCCTCGGAGAGCAGGCGCACCTTCGTCGCCGTTGAGTCCACGGCGACGGAGTACACGCCCGGCGTGAACGCGCTTCCGATGCCGAAGTCCTTGAAATACGGGGCGTCGGCTACGGCGAAGACTTCGAGGAAGAGCTTCCGGCGCCGCACGACCTCATCCAGCACCTCGAACGAGCGCAGGAGGTCCACCCAGCCCTGAGCCTGGAGCAGTTGCTGCCCCCCCACGGGGCCGCCAGCCCCGCCCGGGGTGGTCACCTCCACGCCGATCGTCGCCTGCGCCGTGTAGACCGGCCTCTGGATCCGGCCCACCCCATAACCGGCGCCGAGGCCCAGCACGCCGAGACCCATGATCAGCCAGCGGTACCGCTTCAGCGCCGCGACGATACGTCCGATATCCAGACTGCCCCCGTCCTCGTCACCGAGGTCTGGGAGCTCTCTCGGGCCACCAACCGGGGCCAGCGCCGGCGTTCCAACGGCTGGCCGCGGAAGCTGCGGACGATCTTCAGGACCTAAAGGCATGAGCAGAGAGGGGCTGGACGGAGGGAACGCATTGATTGGACGAATATACCATAGGTGGGTCAACCGACGTCTCTTGACTCGCCGGGGTTGAAGTGGTACCTACTATGGCTCGGATACAACATTGTGGCGTACGTGCCACGAAATCCCAACGCCCTGGATCCCGTAGAACGTGACTTCTGCTATTGAAGCGGCAAGCACAGACGACCTCGTCTCGAGAGAGTTCAGGGCAGGCCTGAACCTTCTCGTAGTCGACGACGAACGCACGTTGCGGGAGAGCTGTCGTTCTATCCTTGCGGGGCTGGGCTACCGAGTGGAGACCGCCTCGAGGGGCGAAGAAGCCATCAAGCTCATCCAGCGCCGCTCATTCGACATCATTCTGACCGACCTGTACCTCCCTGATGTCACGGGCATCGAGATCGTCACGGCAGCAGTAGAGCAACATCCGGGCGCAATCGTGATCGTGATGACCGGGAATCCTTCGGTGGCCTCCAATGTCGAGGCGCTCCGGGCCGGAGCTTGGGACTACCTCCCGAAGCCCTTCTCGGCGACCCACCTCGAAATCGTGGTCGGGCGGGCAAGCCACGCGCTGATGGTCGCCAAGGAGTCGGGGAGTACTCCGAAGGACGCGACCGGGCAGTCCGACGACGATGCTCCGCTGGGGGTCTCGCCGTCCTTCACCCGGTGTCTCGACCTCGCGCGGAAGGTGGCGTCCACCGACGCGTCCGTCTTCATCACCGGCGAGACCGGCGCCGGCAAGGAGATGATCGCGCAGTTCATCCATCGCCGGAGCCGGCGGCGGGCGCGGGCCATCGTCGCGGTCAACTGCGCCGCTCTGCCTGAAGGGCTGCTCGAGTCCGAGATGTTCGGTCACGTGAAGGGTGCCTTCACCGGGGCCATCCGGGAGAAGACGGGTCTTCTCGACACGGCGAACGGCGGCACGCTGTTCCTCGACGAGCTGACCGAGATGCCGAAGTCGCTCCAGGCAAAGCTCCTCCGCGTCATCCAGGACGGCGTGGTCCGACGCGTTGGCGCGACCAACACGTCTTCGGTCGTCAATGTGCGTTTCATCGCGGCCTCCAACCGCGATCCGGACCAGGCGGTGACCGACGGCGTGCTCCGCGAGGACCTCTATTACCGACTGCGCGTTGTGCCGATCCGGCTGCCGGCGCTGCGCGAGCGCGCGGAAGACATCCCGCTCCTCACCGAGCACTTCCTGCGTACCTACTGGCGCCAGCACCGCGGCAATGAACCGCGCGTGCCGACCTTGACCGCCGAGGCGATCCGGGCGCTGCAGACGTATGAATGGCCCGGCAACGTGCGCGAGCTGCAGAACGCGATCGAACATGCCGTCGTGATGCTCGAGCCGGGACAGGCGATCGGCGCGGACGACATCCCGCTCCAGGAATCCGGCGCCCCGATAGCCGTCAGCACGTCCATGGAATCCGACGGCGAAGAGGCGAGCCACACCGAATTGTTGCAGGAGAGTTACCACGCCGCCCGGGATCGTGTGATCGCGGAGTTCGAACGTAAGTACCTTGCGGCACTCGTCGAAGCAGCTGGCGGGAACATGTCGCGCGCCGCCAGACTCGCTGGTGTCGATCGCACCACCCTGTACCGCCTCATGGAACGCCATGGCCTCCAGCGCGACGCTGTCTCCGGTAGCCGTCGTCCCTGACATGAGTGAGCCTCGTGCCCTGCACCTCGCACGTGGGGAACGCCCCGCAACGCGGGTCACGCCGAGGCCCGTTCCGAGCGGTCCGCTCGCGACCGATGTCCATCCGTTGCTCGCCAAGGCGTCCGGAGAAATCGTGCGCGGCTGGGCACAGGCGCTCGGCGCGGCTTACGATCCGGCGGAGACCGAGGACGTGGTGCAGTGGCTCGCCCACGCGATCGATGACGCCAGTCGGGGCATCCAGCCAGAGCGCGGCCGCGGGGCCAGCGCGCTCGGGCGATTCCTGCTGGAGCGGCTGGGAACGGTCCTGCTCAACATGCTGCGCGCCACGCCGTCCATCGATCGGGACGCCGCGCTCGCACTGCTGTCGGGCGTGGACACCATCCGACGCGCGATCGAGCCAGACTGGGATACGTACTTCTCGTCGCAGCTCTCCGGGCCGGACGGCCTGAATCTCGTGGTGGAGGTCGCCCATGACATCCGCTCGCCCATCACGTCCATTCGCTGCCTCGCCGAGACGCTGGAGCGGGGGCAGTCGGGGCCGGTCACTGACGTGCAGCGCCAGCAGCTCCGCCTGATCTATAGCGCCTCACTCGGGCTCAGCTCGATGGCGAGTGACGTGATCGAGATGGCGCGGCGTGGTGACCAGCTCTCGGAACAGGAGCCGGTCCCGTTCTCGGTGGCCGAGACGTTGGAATCCGTCATCGACATGGTGCGCCCGATCGCCGAAGAGAAGGGCCTCTCAATACGGTTCACTCCGCCGGCGGGCGACCAGCGCCTTGGCCGCCCGATCGCGCTCTCGCGGGTGCTGCTGAACCTTACGACGAACGCACTGAAGTTCACGGACCACGGCAGTGTCGAGATCCTGACGCGGACCACCGGCCTCTCGACCCTGGAGTTCTCGGTCAAGGATACCGGCCGCGGGATCCCGGCCGAAGCGATGGCAGCCCTGTTCCAGCCTTTCCGGCGCTCGGTATCACGCACCGGGCGCTCCGGGTTCTTTTTCTCGGGGACCGGGCTCGGGCTGGCCATGTGTCGTAAGTTGTTGGGGGGCATGTCCTCCGAACTGATGGTCGAGACCGCCGAAGGCGTGGGAACGCGCTTCTACTTCGAGCTGAACCTCCCGTCAGCCGCTCCTCTCTGAATTCTTGTGGCATTTGAGCAACACTGCGCGCCGCCACGCTACAGCCTTGGCGGTCCGGTGAAATACGTAACTTGTTGCTCTATAACGTTTTGGAGTATCAGTGAAGCATCTATCCCGGTCGGCACGCTACGTGCGCCATCGTGTCCGTACCATGACCACTTTCGAGTTCTCCCGATCCGCCTCACAGACCGTCAGTTCGACGCACTCCGCGTCGCGGCTCACGGAGGCGCATCCCCATGAGCGCGAAGGCACTCGACGCGCTCTGAACGTCATCGTTGCGACGATCGGCCTGGTGCTCACGGCGCCGTTGATGGTCGTGATCGCGATCGCCATCAAGCTCTCCTCGCCGGGCCCGGTGTTCTATCGGCAGCTCCGCGTGGGTCTGGACAAGCGCACGTCGCTCGGCGGCAATCACCGTCGTCGCGTCGACTTGGGCGGCAAGCCCTTCATGCTCTACAAGTTCCGCACGATGCGCCCGACGCGTCCCGGCGAGGCCGCGCAGGTCTGGTGCGGCGAGAACGATCCGCGGATCACGTCCATCGGTCGGTTCCTGCGGCGCACACGTCTCGATGAACTCCCGCAGCTCGTGAACGTGCTGCAGGGGCACATGAACATCGTCGGCCCGCGTCCGGAGCAGCCGGAGATCTTCCAGAATCTCCGCTCCGAGGTCGCCAGCTACCAGCGTCGTCAGCAGGTTCGTCCGGGGATCACCGGACACGCGCAGATCAACCTCGCGTACGACTCCTGCATCGACGACGTGCGCAAGAAGGTGGCGCATGATCTCGAGTACATCGAGCGGCAGTCGTTCCTCGAGGACCTGCGCATCATGGCGCTGACGGCACCCGTGATGGTATTCCGGAAGGGTTCGCGCTAAGGGTAGATTCCCCGGCGTGTGCACCGCCGTTCGCTCTTCGTCGACGCGCCAGCCGAATCCCATGACGGGGCTCGGCTGGCGCATTCGTTTCGGCCACTGCGCATGAGCGCGGGACGGCGACTCACGATCCTACTTGTTTCCGCGCTCGTCGTCATCGCCTCGGTCGACACGGTGATTGGCCGATTGGCTCCGCCGCGGAATCTCCGGGAGGTCGAGGACGCCGTCCGGGACCTCGAACGCGGCGACCCCACCGTCCTCGCGATCGGATCGAGCCACGGCCGCACGTTCCACACGCTCGGGGAGTCGCTCACTGTGCGCACGCGCGGCGCTGAACGCGTGGTGGCCGTGCCGGTGGAGTGGGGCAAGCTGAGCTCCTACCGCTGGGTACTGGAGCACCGCCTGCTCCCGCTGCTGGACCCAGCGCGACCGTCGCTCCGACGCGCGATCATCGCGACCGAGTGGTGGGACTCCTGCGCGGACCCGAACCCGCCGCGCAACCTGCCCGCGCGCTCATGGACCTGGCGCGACTTCGGCCGTGACCTGCGAGCGCACGGCCTCACGTCGTACAACCGCAACTTCCTCGCGTACCGTTTCCAGCGCCGCTTCGGGCACTCCGCACTCGTGCAGGACCGCGGTCATCGGCGCATCCTGCCCGCCGTGCGGCGTACTGTCGCGCCGGTGAGCGAGGACGCGAGCCGCGCCAACTTCGAGGCCATCGCCGACGAATGGAAGACGATGGTGGAGGAGGGTGATCGCTGCCTCGCCGATGAGAACGAAATGGCGGCATTCGCGGCGATGCTCGACACGCTGGCCGCGCGGCGGGTGGAGACCACGATCGTCCTCTACCCGCGCATGCCCGTGACGCTCACCGCCCGCGCGAAAGCGACGACGCTTCCCCGGTTCGCCGAACGTGTCCGCGCACTGGCCGAACCTCGCGGGGTGCGCGTCGTGGACCTCACCGACTCGACACCGCTGCGCGACGAAGACTTCGGCGATGACTTCGACCACGTGCGACCAGAGGCGAACCGCTGGTTCGCGCAGTGGGCGCTCGACGGCCCGCTCAACTTCCTGCTGACACCGGTGTCGCCGTGAGTCTCGCGGGCCTCGAGGCGGCGTACTTCCTTCCGCTCGCTCTGCTGCTCTACTGGCTGGTGCCACAGCGCGCACCGTGGCAGAACGCAGTCCTGCTTGTGGCGAGCTACGTCTTCTACGCCTCGTGGTCGATGGAGTGGCTCCCGCTCCTCCTCGGGGCGACGCTCTTCGACTTCGTCGTCGCACGGTTCGCGGAGCCACGCATGGCGGCTGAGCCGCGCACGCGCCGACGTTGGCTCGTACTCGGGCTGGTCGCGAATCTGGGTCTGCTCGGCTGGTTCAAGTACCGGAGCTTCTTCCTCGAATCCCTCACCCCGCTACTCGGCGCGCTCGGGCTCGACCCCGCACCCGGGGTGCTTGCCGTGGCCCTGCCAATCGGACTCTCGTACTACACGCTGATCAAGGTCGGATATCTGCTCGACGTGTATCAGGGTCGTGTGCCGGCGTCGCGTTCGCTGCTGGAGTTCGCGACCTTCGTCGCCTTCTTCCCTCAGGTGGTCGCCGGCCCGATCACGCGCGCTGGCCGCATGCTGCCCCAGTTGGCGGCGGCCCGCCGCCTGACCGCGGACGCCGTGCTGGCGGGTGGCGCGGCGTTCCTGACGGGCTGGGTGTTCAAGGCGTACATCGCCGACTGGATCGCGCCCGCCATCGTTGACCCCGTCTTCGCTGCACCCGGCGACGGCGGCGCGTTCGCCCACTGGCTGGCGCTCGTCGGCTATGCGATCCAAGTGTTCGGCGATTTCGCGGGCTACAGTTTGCTCGCGATCGGGACGGCACGCTGGTTCGGTCTCGAACTGCCGGTCAACTTCGATCGGCCGTTCCTCAGCACCGACCTGCCGGAGTTCTGGCGGCGCTGGCACATCTCGCTGAACACCTGGCTCTTCGACTATCTCTACGGCCCGTGGGTGACCGGCAGCTCGTGGCTGCGTGGTCGTCTCGCGCTCGCCCTGGTGCTCGTGTTCGCGCTGTCCGGCCTCTGGCACGGCGCGCAGTGGACGTTCGTCGTGTGGGGACTGCTGCACGGCCTCGCGCTCGCCGTGCACCATGGTTACGACCAGTGGTATCGTGCGCGGTGCCGCGTGGACCGTCGGTGGGTGGAGCGACGGCGGAGTGCCTCGTATCTCGGCGTCTCATGGGGTCTCACGCAGCTCTGGTTCCTCGCCAGTCTCATCCTGTTCCGCGCTGCCGACCTGCGACAGGCAGGGGCGTTCGCGCGCGGACTCCTCGGTGGCGGCAGCGGATTCCCACTCGGGCTCGACGAGGTCGATGCGATCAACCTCCTCGCGGCGTTCGCGATCGTCGGCGCTCACCACCTGCTCGGCCTGAAGCTGCTGCAGCCGTGGAGCCAGCGGGCGGCGCGGGCCCCCGCCGTGCTGCAGGGGGCCGTGGTGGGGCTGCTCGTGGTCTGGCTGCTCATCTTCGCACCGCTCGGACGCGGTACGTTCATCTATGCCCAGTTCTGACCCACGCCGATGACCGACGCCGAACTCCGCCGACTGATCATCGATTGGCTCGACGACCAGTACCACTTCGGCGACGCCGAGGCGCTGATCCGCGATGACGAACAGTCGTTCCTGGAGACGGGCGTGTTGACCAGTCTCGGCTTCGTGCAACTCGTGCTCTTCCTCGAGGACACGCTCAAGCTGCGGATCGACCGCGGGGCGCTGACACGCGAGAACTTCGACGGCATGGGCCGGATCCTGCGTCACCTGCGGCCGATGCTCGCGGGATGAACACCCGCGCCGAGCCTCGGCTCATGTGGCGTCCGACACCCGACGCGGTCTCACGCTCGGCGATGTCGGCCTTCCAGCGCACGGTCGAAACGGAGCGCGGCCTGCGTTTCGCGGACTGGCAGGCGCTGCATCGCTGGTCGGTCGAGGAGTATCGCGACTTCTGGCGGCACTTCCTTCGCTGGTCCGAGGTCCGCTCCAGCGGGGACGCCGAGCCCGTGTGCACGTCCGACGAGATCGAGACGGCGTGGTTCTTCCCTCGTCTCTCGCTGTCGTATACGTCGCACGTGCTCGACGGCGACGGAGCAGCGGACGAGGCGATCGCCGTCATCGAGGGACGCGAGGACGGTGCGAAGGGGCCGCGCACGCGGTCCGTCTCGCGACGCGCGCTACGCACGCGCGTCGCGCAATACGCGCATGCCTTTCGGGCCGCGGGCGTCCGACCCGGCGACCGGGTGGTCGGGCTGGTGGCGCACGATGTCGAGACGATCTGCGCGGTGCTGGGTGCCGTGGGCATCGGGGCGACGTGGGCGGCTTGCGGACCCGAGCTCGCCCACGACGCCGTGGTCGCGCGCCTGGCGCAGTTGGAGCCGGTGCTGCTCCTTGTGAGCGGCACCGGCACGGCCGGTGGGCAAACCCACCAGCTGGTGCCGCGCGCCCGTGCGCTCGCCGCCGCGCTGCCGACCGCCCGCGCGACCATGATCCTCGGCGAGGCCGACCCAGCGTCGCTCGCGGACTGGCCGCACGCGGTGCAGCGCGCCGACGAAGCCTTGGCATCGGCGCCTACGACGATGACGGCATGGCCGGAGTTCCCGTTCGACCACCCGATGTACGTGCTCTTCTCCTCGGGCACCACCGGGGCGCCGAAGGCGATCGTGCATGGTGCGGGCGGCACATTGCTCGAGCACCTCAAGGAGCATCGACTGCACGGGGACCTCGGGCCCGACGACCGACTGTATTTCCAGACCTCCTGTGGCTGGATGATGTGGCACTGGACCGTGTCGGCGTTGGCCACAGGGGCCGCGGTGGTCACGTACGACGGCGCCGTGGGGTATCCCGACGCGAGCACGCTGTGGCGACTCGCACACCAGGCTGGGGTGACGGTCCTCGGTGCGTCGCCGACGTACTGGCAGTTCTGCCGCGACTCGGGCGTCCGACCGCGCGAGTCGCTCTCTGGGACCGCTGGCGGGGCGGAACCGCAGGCTCCACAGTCGCGCGCAGCGTCACGCCTCCGGGCGATGCTCTCGACGGGCTCGCGACTCGATGACGAGTGGTACGACTGGGTACAGGAGGCCGTCGGGGATATCCCGCTGCAGTCGATCTCCGGCGGCAGTGACATCATCGGGTGTTTCGTCCTGGGTAATCCGGTGCTTCCCGTCTATCGCGGCGAGAGTCAGTGCCTCAGTCTCGGGCTCGATGTGCGCGCGTACACCGATCCGGACGGAGGACCCGCGAAGCTGGTGTGCGGTCGACCGTTCCCCTCGCGTCCCGTCGGATTCCTGCATGATGCCGACGGCCGTCGGTTCCACGACGCGTACTTCGCCGAGCTCCCCGGCCTCTGGTCGCACGGTGACTTCGTGGAGATCAGCGCGCGCGGCACCGCACGCATTCTCGGACGCGCGGACGCCGTGCTGAAGGTGAAGGGGATCCGCATCGGACCGGTGGAGGTCACTGCACCCGTGATGCGACTGCCCGAGATCCGCGAGGCGATGGCGGTAGAGCAGCGCCATGCCGCCTCGCCCGGCGGCAGCCGGATCGTCCTGCTCGTCGTGCTCGCCCGAGGCATCATCCTCGACCGCGCACTCACACATCGCATCAAGCGCGTGGTGCGCGATGCCGCATCGGCGGACCACGTCCCCGCAGTGGTCGCCGCCGTGCCCGGGCTCCCCGTCACGGTGAACGGCAAGTCCTCGGAGCGGGCCGCGCGCGACGCGCTGCATGGGCAGGTGCCGGCCAATCGCGCCGCGCTCAGAAACCCCGAGGTGCTGGACGCCATCCGCGCCTTGCCGGAGGCGTCCACGGACTGAGTCGCCCGTCAGTTCAGCGGGCAGCCTCGCTCGTTGTACTCCTCGAAGAGATTCTTGAGGTCCTCGTAGCGGTCGCGGTGCAAGCGAGCGAGGTGCGAGCGCTTGTGCAGCCGCTTCTTGAACCGCGTGGGTGTGCCGGCGTACGCCTGATTGAATGCCTGCACCACTTCGTCCACCGTCATGCCGTAGGCGACATCATCGTGCGCGGCGTTCAACAGCGCCGCGACCGTGTGGCGCCCGAGCGCATTGAGGCCGCCGCCGCGCAACTGCAACACTTCGCGCAGCGTCTTCCCCGGGAAGGCGTTGGCGAAGACGCGATTGAAGCGCGTGTTCGGGCCGAACTCCTGCCACGAGTCGAGGTGATGCGCCTGCTTCCAGAAGCCCGGCGTGCACCCCTGCGGTTCGTTGATGACGATGGTCGTGTTCTTGAAGATCACCGTTGCGGCGTTGAAGTAACTCACCCGCACGGCCACCTCGGTGGTCGGCGCGAAGAACTCCGCCGCACCGTCGAGCGCGGAGATCGTCACGATCTCCTGCGAGACGGCGCCACCGGTGCTGGACAGTTCCTTGATGGTCACCGTGTCGATCCGATCAGGCGCGACGAAGGGTTCGATCGCCTTCCAGACCTCGATGCAGCCGGACGGATTGGTGACGTCGGTGGCCGCGAGCGTGACGATGTCGCCATGGAGCAGTTGTCCGCCCGTCGACGCGATGCGGAACGTACCGCTGGTTCCGACGGGGCCGATCTTGCACAGCGTGACCACACGAGGTGGCTCGTCTGTCGAGGCGTTGAGCGCGTGACCTCCCTCGAACGCACGCGTCGAGGTCGGGACAGTCATCGGCGACTCGGCGCAGGCCGCCGCCGAGAGCGCGAGAAGGATGCATGACAGCGGACGACGCATGGTCGAGGGGTCCTCGGGATGTCCGAATGGGAATCGTGTGCGAGCCGTCGCGTGGCCATCGGCTTGCAATGAGAAAGTCAACCGTCCAGAAGTGCCAGAATCGAGCCATTTCGTTGATGAACGGCAACTCCTTTTCCTGCAAGGAGTTACATTGTTTCTGATTTTTCACGACGCCGCTTTCCTCCGTTGGCTGTCGCCGCCGAACCACACAGAGTGCCTCGCTTGACCACCGCGCAGACGCGATCAGAACCGACCGACGGGGGCGTGGCAGAGCGGGGTTTCACGCCCATGCTCTGGCTCGCGCTCGCGCTGGGCGTCGTCCTGCGTCTCGTGTCGCTCGACGACTTCCCCCCGCCCATGCTCGATGAGGGCGGCTGGCCGTATTCGGCGCGTGAATGGGCCATGTACGGACGGATGACCTTCGACTTCCATACCACGCCCGGCTACCACGTCGTGCTGGGAGCGGTCTTCGATCTGTTCGGTGCGACGATGCTGACGGCTCGGGTGTTCTCCGCCTGGCTCGCGGTGCTCTCGCTCGCACTCTTCTGGTGGGTCGTCCGTCGGATCAGTGCAGACGCCACGGTCGCGGCCTGGGCGACCGTGCTCTGGGCGACCTGTTTTCCGGCGATCGACATCGGCCGTCGCGCGCTCATCGAGCCGATCCAGATGGTCGCGATCCTGCTCGTCGTGGCGGCACTGAGCGCGACGCGCCGGCGTGCCGCGATCGTCGGCGGCGCTCTCGCCACCGCGTCGCTCGTGCTGATCAAGGCCAACGCGATCGTCCTGCTGCCCGCGTTCGCGCTCGCGTTGTGGTGGGACCGCTCGGCCGCCCTGCGGACCGAGCGTCTCGCGAAGATCGGCGGCATGGCGCTCGGCATCGCGCTCGCCGGCGCGGTGTTCCTGCTGCTCTATCGCGCGGATCCCGCGACGTTCACCGCAGGTTGGTCACCGACGCTGAAGAAGTCCTTTCTGGCGAGCGGTGCACCCGTGCTACGGCTCGGTCGGTTCGTCATCGACCCGCAACTCATCCAATCGGGACTCGACTTCATCGCCGCGCAGACACCGTTCCTGTTCGTTCTCGGCCTGATCGGCGCGGCACGCGCGGTACGCGACCGCGACGCGACGATCGGAGGATTCTGGACCCTCCTCCTGCTGCCGTTCCTGCTGCTGCAGGTCCTGCAGTCCCCGCAGTACTTCTCGGTGCTCTATCCCGCGTTTGCGATCGGCAGCGCGGCGTTGCTCGTGGCGGCGGCCCGCGCGACACCCGGCCGGCTCGCGTGGCCAGTGCTGGCGCTCTGGGTGGTAGTCGCCGACGGACTCGGGCGCTCGACAGCGGCGATGCTGTTCCTCGGCCGTCCGGACCGGTCGACCGTGACGTGGTTGCGCGATCGGATCCCCGCCGGTGAACGTGTGATGGCGGCCCCGTTCGTGCTGATGCAACTCGCGGAGCCGACCGTGTCGATGTTCCGGCTGCCGGACCCACCGTTCGTGCCGATCCCGGATCGACTGCGTGAACACGACGTGCGGTGGATCGTCATCGATGAACCTGAATGGCGCACGCGGCTCGCCCGCGCTGGCCTCGATTCCGCCGCCCTTGCCGATACCCTCCGGCCGTGTTGCTCCCTCGTCCACGCGAACGGCTATGCGTGGATCTATCGTGTGAATCCGACTCCCCCCCGCCCCACCCCCTGAAGACATGCACGTCTCTTCGTTCAACGGCTCGGCGTCCGAGTGGGATGCCTTCGTCACGCGGCAACCCGACTGGACCCACTTCCACCTCGCCGGGTGGCGGGACGTCATGCAGCGGGCGTTCGGCCATCAGTGCCCGTACCTCGTGGCGCACGACACGGGCGGGACCATCGCAGGCGTGTTGCCGCTGGTGCGCGTGAAGTCGCTCCTCTTCGGGCACTTCCTCGTCTCGATGCCTTTCCTGAACTACGGCGGACCGCTCGGCAGTCCCGACGCGAAGCGCGCGCTCATCGACGCCGCGGCGCAGATGGCCGTCGACGACCGCGTCGGACTGCTCCAGCTCCGCGCACGCGGCGAACTGCCGACGACGCTCCCCGCCGGCCACCAGAAGATCACCGCGGTGGTCGACATCCCGGCGGGCGGCGGCGAAGCGATGATGAAGCAGCTCTCGCACAAGATGCGCACGAAGGTGCGCAAGCCGCAGAAGGAGGGCGTCACGATCCGCTGGGGCCGTGACCAGCTGCAGCCGTTCCATCGCGTGCTCGCGCACAACATGCGCGACCTCGGCACGCCGGTGCAGTCGCAGCGCTTCTTCGAGATCATCGCCGACGTGTTCGGCGACAGCGTCTGGTTCGCCTGCGGCTACCTCAACGACGTGGCCGTGTCGGGCGGGTGTGGCTTCGTCTGGCGCGACGAGATGGAGATCACGTGGTCGTCCTCGCTTCGCCTGAGCTCGGGCATCCGTCCGGGATACCTGCTCCACTGGGCGTTCCTCGAACGCGCGGCGAACGAAGGACTCCGTCTGGGCAACTTCGGCCGGAGTACGCCCGGCAGCGGCACGCACGAATACAAGCAGCAGTGGGGTACCCGGGACGAGCAGCTCTGGTGGTACTACCGCTCGCGCAGCGGCGCTGCCAGCACGCCCTCGCCCGACGACGGCAAGTTCTCATGGGGCCCGCGCCTCTGGCAGAAGCTCCCGGTGAGCGTCGCCACGAAGCTCGGGCCGCTCATCGTGCGCTCGATCCCTTGAGCTGGCGAGTCGTTCCACCGGCCGAGAGTCCACTGCGACTCACCACCGTGGTGCGTGCGGCCGTCGACCTGCTGACGCGTGCGGACGCACCACGGACGGCGCTGCACGAGGCGCTGCGCGCGCGGACCGGGGCACGGCATGTCGCACTGACCGACAGCGGCACGTCCGCTCTGCGGCTCGCGATCGAGTACGCGACCTCGCGACCGGGTGCCCGACGCCGCGTGGCACTCCCGGCGTGGTCCTGCTACGACCTGGTGAGCGCCGCGGTCGGCGCCGACGTCGAGATCGACTTCTACGACCTCGACCCGATGACACTCGCGCCCGACACGCCGTCGCTGCGCGCGGCCCTGGCCCGCGAGCCGGCGGCCGTCGTAATCGTACACGCGTTCGGTGTGCCGATGGATGTGGAGCCCTTTCGCACCGGATTCGCACCCGGGACCCTGCTGATCGAGGACTGCGCACAAGCCTGGGGTGCGCGACTTTCTCAGCGCCCGCTCGGCGAGCGCGGTGATTTCGCAGTGTTCAGCTTCTCACGCGGCAAGGGGATCACGGGGGGCTCGGGCGGAGCACTCGCGTCGCGCGGCACTGAGAATCCCGCGGTGCTTCCCGCACCGGGCGCGGGAGTGCGCGACCTCGTCGGCTGCCTCGCGCTTCTCGCGCTGTCACCGCCGGCGGTGTTCGCGATCCCTTCGCGCATCCCCGCGCTGCGTCTCGGCGAGACCCGCTATCGGCCGCCGCATGCGGTGGGTGCCCTGTCCCGCGCGGCCGCTGCGGTCCTCCATCGCGGGCTCGCGGACTCCGACGCCGGTGCCGAAGCGCGCCGCGTGGTGGCGGACGCCCTGCGCCTGATGCTCGCGTCACATGACCGGTTCAGCCCCATTGTCGCTGCTTCGAACGCGGAGCCGAGCTGGTTGCGGTTCCCCGTGCTCGCGGAGTCGCTTGAACTCCGCGATCTCGTGGTCCGTGAAGGGCGCGCGCTCGGCGTCGCCGCAAGTTACCCGCAACCGTTGCCGAACCTCGTTCGGCAACTCCGCGGGTCGACCGCGTCGAGCGGTGAGTGGCCAGGTGCCGAGCGGCTCGCGTCGTCGCTCTTCACCCTCCCGACGCACTCCGCCGTGTCGCACCAAATGATCGGACAGCTCGATGCGCTGCTCACGCAGTGTGCGAACGCCGCGCCCGCAGGTGCGCGACGCCCGACACCCACGCATCGAACGCCGGGTCGCTGATCGACGCGGGGATGTTGATGCGCGGGCAGGCGAGCCAGTCCGCTCCCGACTCGACATCGTTGCCATCGAGCGTCAGCGCGCCCCGATAGCCGGCCCGCCGCGCAGCGTCGGCGACGGTGGCGTTCCATCGGCCGTACGGATACGCGAACCAATGCGGACGCTCGCCCGTGCGCTCGGTGATCGCCGCCGCACTCGTACGCAGTTCCCGGTCGAGGGACTCGGCGTCCAGGGCACAGAGGTTTCGGTGGGTGACCGAATGTGCGCCGAGGCGCACGAGCGGGGACCGACTCGCGGTGAGCGCCGCCCAGGTCGCGGGGACACAGTCCGCCGACGGCGGTGCGGTCGCCCCGCCGGATTCCGACCGGATGCGTGTGGCATCGCCCTGCAGTTCCTCGAGCCAACGCGTCCGGCGCGCGTCGTCGAGGGCTGCCGCTCCGGCATCGTCCCACCAGAACCCGCCGGCTCCGTCCGGATACGCACTGGGCACGAACACGGTGCACGGCAGCCCCAGGCGCGCGAGCACCGGGAGTCCGTGCCGCAGCGTCCCTTGGTATGCGTCGTCGAACGTCACGGCGGCGAGCCCGCGGAGCGACGCGCCGGCCTCCGCGCGCCGCGCCAGCTCATCGAGCGACACGACTTCGAAGCGCCCCGCGAGCCACACCATATGGGCTTCGAAGGCCGCCCGCTGCAGATGCAGTCCCGGGTCTGACACCGCGACCGGGCCGTCCACCACGTTGTGGTAACAGAGCACCACGGCGCCGGGGCGCCAACGCCGCAGTAGCGCCGTGAGCCCGGCGGTCCGCGCCACACCGAAAGCGATCTGCGAAAGCGCTGGCATCAACCGTGCGAAGGAGGGTCGGACCGACCGCGGCGCCGCGCGCGCGATCACTTACTGCAGTGTGGCCCCGAGCAAGCAAAGTGCCACGCCTCGGCGGTCGGCGACAGGGCGCGCGCGCGGCCTGACCGACCCACTTCGTCACTCGTTACCTTGCTGGCACCGATGCCCACTCCCGCTCGTCTCCGCGTCCTCCATATCGTCCCCGATCTCGGCGTGGGTGGACTGCCACGTGTCGCCGAGACGCTCTGCCGTGCGACGGATCCCGCACGCTTCGACGTCCGCGTGCTCTGCCTCAACTTCCTGGGCGAGATCGCGCAGCAACTGCGCAGCGATGGCTATGCGGTCTACGACCTGCCCCGTGACGGGGTCGACGGACCCGATCGATTCGCGTCGCGCCGGGTCGCCGCGCTCTATCGGCGCGAGCGGATCGATGTCGTCCATACGCACAACACCCAGGCCTTCATGCACGGCGGCGTCGCCGCCATGCTCGCGCCGGGACGACGTCTCATCCACACGGACCATGCCCGCGCCTTCCCGGACCGCCTGCGCTACTACGTCATCGAGCGCATCCTCTCGACCGTGGCGCACCGCGTGGTCGGCGTGTCGGAGCACACCACCGAGAACCTGCATCGCTACGAGTGGATCCCCCGGCGGAAGCTCCTGACGATCCCCAACGGCATCGAGTCGCGGCTGTTCGAGGGCGACGTCGATCGGAATGCGCTGCGCGCCAGCCTCGGCGTGCCGCTGGACGCCGAACTCCTGCTCCTCGGCGCGCGACTCGAAGAGCAGAAGGGCATCACGTATCTGCTCAAGGCCATGGCGCGTCTGCTGCCTGCCCGCGCGCGCCTCCACTTCGCCGTCGCCGGTGAGGGTTCGCTCCGCGAGTCGTTGGAGGCCGAGGCCGTCGCACTGGGCATCCGCGCGCATGTGCACTTCGTCGGCGTGCGGCTCGACATGCCGAAGCTGCTGCGCGCGGCCGACCTGTTCGTGCTGCCGTCGAACTGGGAGGGTCTGCCGATGATCGTGCTCGAGGCCCTCGCCGCGCGCTGCCCGATCGTCGCCACCTCTGTGGGCGGCGTCCCCAGCGCGGTCCGCGACGGCGACACCGGCTACCTCGTGCCCCCGCAGGACCCCGGTCAGCTCGCACAGGCGCTCGCGCGCGCGCTGGACGAGCCTGAGGAGCGCGCCCGACGCGCACAGCGGGGGCGGGCGCTCTTCGATCAGGCGTTCAGCGCCGAGGCGATGGCGCGACGCTACGAGTCACTCTACCTCGGCGGCGACTGAGCTCAGCGCCGTGTGGGCTCCCACACGGCGTGTGTCTCACCATCGAGCGCTTTCCACAGAGCGACGACCACGGCGAGGTTGCCCAGGACGGCGAAGGCCGGCAACGAGATCACCCTCGGCAACGCCCGTCCCTCGGGTGCCCACCACGCGACCGCCGTGGCGACCAATGCCAGCGCGCCGAGCAAGAGGACGGCGAGCGCCAGCACATGGTCGAACGCGAGGACGACCAGCGCCAGCAGCGCCGGGATCGCCGCGAGCGGCACCGCCCAACGCGCGATCTTGTGACTCCAGAGGAAGAATGCGAACACCCCGTGCGTCGTCGGATCGAGGAGCGCACGCAGGTGCCAGAGCGTGCCCATGCCGCGCGTGATGGTCCGCACCTTCCGCGCGTACTCCTTGTGCAGCGAAGGGGTCCGTGGCACCGCGCAGAGCGCGGCGTCGACCGAGACCGCGCGATATCCCAGACGTTCCGCCGAGAGGGCCGAGGCGAAGTCGCGACTGAGTTCGGCGGGGAGCGACATGCCATGGACATCACGGCGCGCGGCGTAGTAGCAGCCGGACGCGCCGACGATGCCATGCACGGCGCTTTCGAGCGCCCGGATGGTCATCTCGTAACCGACGTATCCCGCTTCGCCGCCACTCGCTTCCTCGCTCAAGGAGGAAACCGAGACGTCCCGTCCTGACGCGACGCCGACCGTGGGATCGGCGAAGGCCGAGATGAGCGGCTTCAGGGAGTCCTCGCGCACGCGGACCGACGCGTCCGTGTTGACGATGATCTCGCCCGTCAGGAAGGGGGCGGCATACAGCTCGGCAGCGGTCTTGCCACCGCGCACCGGGAGCCGCACGAGCTGCACGCCGCGGTCGGCGTATTCGCGCACGATGTCGTCGGTCGCATCGGTCGACGCATCCGAGGCGATCACGATCTGTCGGCGCTCAGCCGGATAGTCGAGTGCGAGCAGGCGCTCGATCGTGTCGCGGATGCGTCGCTCCTCGTTGTACGCACAGACACAGATGCTGATCTGCGGCCACGCCGCGGCGGCCGGCACGACCGCGCGCCGACGCCCACGCGAGACCACCCACAGCAGCATCGGATAGCCGATGTACGCATACAGGCCGATCAGCACCGGCAGAAGCACCACGCCGAGCAACACGCCGTCCCGAACGGTCATGGCCGACGCTCGTGGCGGGCCGTGCGCACCCATGCGCCGGTGCCGCTCGTGACGAGCGAGCGCAGCGCGACGCTCACACGCCAGAGGATGTACGGCGGCAGTCGGACGAAGGCCATCGCCGCGCGCATCGGCTCGGGGTCGCGGAGAATGGCGAGCACCGCGTACGTCACCAGCCGCAGCAGTGAGGCGAGGAGCAGCAGCGCGACGATCCGCCCGGCGGGCAGCGGCACGAACCACGCGATGGTCGCGAGCATCAGCGTGAGCGCCACCTGCGTCGCCGGGCCGAGGGCGGTCACCGTCATCTCGCCCAGGAGGTCCAGTCGCTGGCGCCAGCCGATCCTGGGCGAGGTCAGTGTCTCTCGCAGGTAGGTCTTGAGCACGTAGATGCGGCCGGCCATCCAGCGCTTCCGCTGACTGCTGCCCTGCTTGAGGTCGCGGGCTTCCTGCGCGAAGACCCGCGCCCGGTCACTGTGGCGGAACGGGACGCCGCGCAGCGTGAGGATGACGTAGAGCTCGAAATCCTCGCCGATGGAGAACGCCGGCCACCCGTGCGTCCGCAGCACGTCGGTCCCGAGCGTCATGCCCGCCGACAGCGGGACCGAGATCCCACGCGTCGCCTTGAGCTGGAAGCCCAAGCCGTGCAGCGCCTGCGACTGCACCGCCGCCATGCGCGTCAGCGCGTTGTCGGTGCGATTCTCGACGTCATTGAACGGTTGCGCCACCACACCGGCGAGCGGAGCATGCGCGTCGAGCTCGGCGGCGAACCGGCGATCGAGCGCGGTGTCCGCATCGACCACGACGACCGCGTCATGGCCCGCCAGCGGCACCTGCGTGATGGCCCAGGCCAGCGCGAACTGTTTGCCGCGGTCGGTGGCATGGTGCCGCTCCAGCACCGTCGCGCCCGCGGCGCGCGCCACCTCCGCCGTGCGGTCGCTGCAGTTGTCGGCGACGACCACCACCGCGATGCACTCGCGTGGGTAGTCCAGTGCGTAAAGCGATTTGATGCAGTCGGCGATGAGCAACTCCTCGTCGTGCGCCGGCACGAGGAAGAGGAAACGCGTCGGCGGGCCCGCGCCGCGCGAGGTTCGCACGCGCGGCGAGAAGACGTGCGCGAGGTCCGCGAGCGTCGGCAGCCAGAGCAGCAGCGCCAGCGCCGCGAGCGCCGCCAGCGCGATGTACGCGAGCACGATCGTCAGAGCGCGGCTCCGACACTCCGCGGCGCGGCGGACGTCGGGACCGACGCCGCAGCCGGCGATGACGTGGCTCCGAGACCGCGGTAGAACGCCTCAGCCTTCTCCCGCACCTCACGCGAACGCGCCCGGTCGAACCGGCGCGCGCGCAGGATCGAGAAGGGCTTCATCGGCGTCGGAAACTTCCCGCTCTTGAGGGCGAGCAACCAGCGTGCCGCCGAGAACGCGGTCGCGATCGCGCTGATCGGCACCCAGAACACACGTCCGGACCAGCCACGCCGCTTCATCTCCTCGATGACATCGCGCCGCGAGAGCAAGCGGTCGTCGTTGAGATTCACCAGCGTCGGCGATTCGTCCTGACGGAGGGCCATCCACGCGAGGATACGCGCCGTCTCGTCCACCCCGATGACGCCGATCGGCAGGGACGGGCGTCCGAGGCCGAGGTGCCACTTCGCGAAGAGATGACGCCCGAGCTGTCCGGGCATGCCGGGCACCTGCCAGTCCATCAGCGCGCCGGGTCGCACGATGGTGACCGTGAGGCCGAGCGCGGGCGCTTCGGCCAGCACGATCTTCTCCGCCTCGGTCTTGCCCCACGTGTACGGTCCCAGCGGCAGACTCGGTTCGGCCAGCGGCGTGTCCTCCGTCTGCGTCTGGAACATGCGCGGCACCTCGAGCACGGAGATGCTCGAGACGTAGATCAGTCGCTTGATACCGGCGCGCTGCATCGACTTCAGCAACTCGCGGGTCGCGCCGATGGAGTTGCGCTCATGCTGTTCCACGCCGCCCGCGGTCTCCGCCGCGGCGTGAATGACGGCCGACGCGCCGGCGAGCAGCGCGGGATCGACGCCGTTGCTCAGGTCGGTGCGCGCCCACTCGCTCACCGACGGGTTGTCCGGGTCCGGGCGCCGGCTGAGCCCCCGCACACGCACCCCGGCATCGGCGAGTTCACGCGCGATCTCACGGCCGAGGAATCCGCGGGCGCCGGTGAGCACCACCAAGGGGCGCGAGGGATCCGTCACCCGCACCGGCTCCGGCTTGGGGACCGTGGCGCGAACGGCCGTCGCGAGTTCCTCGTAGATCGCGCTGACCGTGCGCAGGTGCTGAGCGCTCGTCGGCGACGTGCCACCCTGCCGCACCGCCGCATAGAAATCGTTGAAGATCTCCACGAGGCCGGGATACGCGCCGCCTTGCACGATGCGGCGTGTGATGGCCGACGCCGTCCGCCACATACGCTGCCCGCCTTCGCGGATGGGGTTCAGCATCTTCTCGAGCGGTCCCGCGCCCGCGTTCCCTGCCCCGAGGGGCACACCGTGCACGAAGTCGCAGGTCACCGCACCGCGCTCGCCCGAGAGGGTGAGCGTCGACTGGACGGGTCGTGCACGCAGGCTGATCAACAGGCGCCCGCGCACGCTGCCGCTCACGAGATTGGCCGAGATCTCGGTGGGCGAGACGGAGTGCGACTCGAGCCGCGGCGTCGAGTCTGCGCTGCCCAAGGACTCCAGGGCGTGGATGAGCGTGTAGAGTGGGTGGGGCAGGATGTCGAGCAGCTGGGCTGCCTTGGCGGTCGGCCCGGCACGGTGCATGCGGACCGTGGGAGAACGGAAACAGAAGACGCTGTCAGCGAGCACCAAGGGCAGCGTGGCCTGCGCGTCCCGCAAGGTGTCGGCGTAGGCGGGCTGGCGAATGAGCTGGTGACCCGAGCAGATGAGTTGTCCGGTCTCCTGAGCGACCCGAAGCAGGTGCTCCGCATCGGCGAGCGACTCGGTGAACGGCTTCTCCACGTAGACGCTCGCACCAGCGCGAAGCGCCTTTTCGGCGGGCCCGACGTGCGTGCCCGCGGGGGTGATGATGTGCACGATGTCCGGCTTCTCCGCCGCCAACATCTTGTCGAGATCGGTGTATGCATTGGCACCGACCCGCTCGGCGAGCTGGCGAGCCGCCCCCTCGCGAGCGTCCATGATCCCCACGACCTGATGCGTTGACGCAACACTTCCAAGCGCTGTCAAGTGTGCACCGGCCATCTGGCCAGCCCCTACGATGGTGACCCGCAGCGGTCGCGAGGCGTCGATTCTAGACACTTGTCGTCCGAAAGTCAGAATGTGAAATAGCGCGTGACACGGCCGTCACAGTTGGGACCGTGCACGAGCATTATAGTTGAGCGATGCAGTCACTTTCCCATGGCAGGACTCGGGCCACGGGGTCGAGGCAACGTCGCTGAACCCCGCAGGGTCGCCCGGCGTTTGCCGAATGGCTGCCTTTTCCTTCTCGTCCTCTGTGAGCGTTTGCATGCTTGCTCGTCCGAACCCGAAATCCCGGATCCTCGTCCACGCACGAACGTTGATTTCGACGATCAGTGCTGCGGTGCTCCTGACGGCGGCAGCGGCAGGGTGTACCGAGACCGGGGAGCCCTTCCAGGCACCGCCCGACGCGCCGAACGTCGACCTGCGCGTGCTCGTGACCAGCAACTTCACCACGCGGCTGCAGGGCGAACAGGTCATCTTCACCGTACGGGTCACGAATCTGGGGCCCATCGCGGCGACCAGCGTGTTCGCGGGCGACACACTACCGACCGGGCTGACCTACCAGAGCCACACCACGTCGTTCGGCACGTACTCGCCGACTACAGGGTTGTGGGGGATCGGTACCCTCGGCGTGAACTCGGAGGTCACGCTCGCCATCACGGCCACCATCGCCGCCTCCAGCGGTCAGCTGGCGAACCGTGCTGCTGTCGTGAGCACCGACTTCAACGACTCCGTGACGACGAACAACGTCGCAGAGGCGTCGGTCACCGTCGGCACGCTCCCACCCCCGCCGGTCGGCGTGTTCTTCCAGTCGGACTGGAGCACGGCGACGGGCAGCAGCGACAATGCGATCTCGGACGGCGGAAAGTGGAACTCGTTGTTGTGCCAGCAGCGCGCGCTGACACTCTCGGTGGTCCCGGCCTCGTCCGTGGGCTTCACGCGCAGCACGAACGTCCTGCGACTGCAGCAACTCGGCACGACGTGCGGGACACTCGAGCGCACCGATGCAGTGCCCCAGAGCACCACGCATTGGGGGCGCATGTACTTCCGCAACGACGAGAACTCGACGCAGCACAATCACGTCGTGACGTACAATCCCCTGGGCGACATCCAGGTCGCGTTCTGGAACCGCGGCGGCAGCGCCAACGGGCTTCGCGTGTTCATCCGCAACTACTACTACGGCAACGGCGCGCCGTCACAGTACCCGACGAACTTCTGGTCGCCGACCACGCTCCTGCAGCACGGCGTGTGGTATCGGTACGAGTGGCATATGGAGTATGTGACCTCCACGACCTACCGCATCTGGCCGCGCGTGTACAACATGGCCGGCACACTGCTGCTCGATGCCTCGAACTACTTCGAGAACGACGCCTCGCCTACCAGCGGCCGCACGCTTGCGGCGTACTACGCAGCGGGGAACACCTTCGGCTTCTCGAACGTCTCCGCCGCGCGACGCATCGGGTTGGGTAACGAGGGACCGCCAAACAGCCCCAACAACGGGCTGTATTGGTACCACGCCAACCTCGCACTGAGCACGAGCGGCTGGATTGGGCAGTAGGCGGGGCGAGACCGCGGTCGACGGCCCGCTCACGGTAGTCCAGATCTGCGCGCCTGGCGCCATCGGCGGGCTCGAGCGCGTGGTGCAGGGACTGTCGATCGGTTTGGTGCAGGCCGGCCACACGGTGCACGTGATCGGCGTGCATGATCCATCGGCGCCGGTAGGGCCGTTTTTCGACGCGATGTCCGCCGCCGGCGTCAAGACGGTGCCGATCGCGATGGGCGGTCGGGAGTATGCCGCTGAGCGTCGTGCGGTCGCCGACGCCCTGCGTGCGTCGCGTGCGACGGTCTTCCACGCGCATGGCTACCGCTCCGACCTCCTCCACCGCGGTCCCGCCCGGCGACTCGGGATGGGCACGGTGACGACGCTTCACGGGACGAGCCAACTCCGTGGACTCGCCGGGATGTACGAGTGGGTGCACGAGCGCTCCTTACGTTGGGCGGATGCCGTCATCGCCGTGTCGGGCCCCATCGAACGGCATTTGGCGGTGCGCGTCCCCCGCGAGCGACTCCATCGACTTCCGAACGCTTGGGTGTCGGTCTCGGCGACCCTCCCGCGCGCCGAGGCGCGCGCGGCACTCGGGCTGGACCCGGCGCTCGATGTCATCGGCTGGGTGGGGCGCCTCGTGGAGGTGAAGGGTCCCGATCTCTTCCTGGAGGCGCTCGCCGGGGTCCCGAAGGGTTCTTGGGTCGCCTGCGTGATCGGCGATGGACCGGATCGCGAGGCGTTGGAGGAACGCGCGCGCGCCCTTGGGATCGGAGAACGCGTCCGGTTCCTCGGTGCCATCCCCGACGCGGGGCGGTATGTGAGCGCGTTCGATGTCTGCTGTCTGTCCTCACGCTCCGAGGGGACCCCGATCGCGCTGCTGGAGGCGATGGCGGGCGGTGCCGCGGTCGTCGCGTTCTCGGTCGGCGGCATCCCCGATGTCTTGCGCGACGGCATGGAGGGCTGGCTGGTGCGGCCGACAGACACCACCTCGCTCGCCGCCAGCCTCCACAGGGCCCTCACCGAGGCCCCGGAGCGCGCGCGCCGCGCGGCGGCGGCGCGCACCAGGTTGGCGCAGGACTTCGCCATGGCGCCGTGGATCCTGGCGCACGAGCGCATCTACCGCAGCGCGATCGCCCGGCGCCCGTGACCGGGCTGCGGGCCGCGCGCTGAACGCCCGGTGACCCGCGTGCGGTCGGTCAGCGCTTCGTCGTCGGCTGGGTGCGCATGCGGATGATCTCGTCGGCGATCCGACGCGCCACGATCCGGTTTCCTTCCGGTGTGAGATGCGCGTAGTCGGTGAAGATCTGGCCCTCGGACGTCGGGAAGAGGGTGGTGAGATCGAGGAACCGCCCGCCGAGCGGCGTGACGACTTCCTCGATACGCTTCGCGACGTGCGGCGCAGCGGCCCGCATGTACTCCTCGTAGCCCGGGCGCCACGCGGCGATGTTGAAATCGAACAGCTGCTTCTCGATCGCCGGCATGCGCGCGGTCCGTTCGCGCTCGAGCGCGAGGATGGGCTGTAGCATGAAGATCGCGGGAATGCTCTCCTGACGGAGGATGAGGGCGTTGCGCTCGATCATCTTCAGGGCGCTCCGCTCGAATACCTCACGTTGTCCGGCGATCGCGGCGGGAACATCGATCGGCGTCGGAGGACCCCCGCCGCCGAGCAGCGGCTTGAGGTCGCGCCCGAGGCGCGCCAGGACGTGGATGAACGCGCTCTTCCGGAACAGCCACCAACCGTTCATGCGAAGCAGCGACGCGGTCGTCGGCGGCCCCATGATCGCGCCCGCCTGCTCGCCGTGCGCGTACGACGCGAACTGGTCGTGCCACGGTTCGTAGAAGAAGTGGTCGTTCCAACCGTCGAGGAACAGAATCAGGTCGGGCTCGTACCCGAGCACGGTCTGATTGAGATTGATGAGGTGATGGTGGGTCCAGATGCTCGGGACCGCGGCGTTGATCACTTCGACCTTCGCGAGGCCGAGCCCCTCGCGGAGCATCGGCTCCAGATAGGCGTCGATGGTCTCGCTGTTGTCGAGTACCTCGTACTCGCGTTGCAGGTGCGGCCAGAGTCCACCCAGCCCGTACGCGGTGGACGCGCCCATGAGGAACACGCGATACGTGTCCGTCGGCTTCTTCCGCGCCACATCGCCGTCGCGACGGAACCCTTGGCTGTTGTGGCGGACCCCACGCGTGTCGACCCAGTTCCGCTGCAGCCCGATGTTCCTGTAGGCGTCGAACTCATACTGCAGGAACTCGCCGCCGGCATAGCCCCGGGCGACCCGGAGATAGACGTTCGAGGCGACCTCCGCGACGATGAACAGCAGCAGCAGGAGCACGAAGCTGAAGAGGATCTTCTTCCCGCGCGTGAGGACGGGCGGGCCGGCGGGATCGAGCGCCTCTTCGGCGGCGGTCGTCTGCGACATCATTTTCCTCGCCCGGTGCGGGCAGTCAGCGCGGAATCCAGCACGGCCGCCTGGGCGCGTCCGATGATCGCGCTGGCCACCGGCTCGATGTGATAGTCAAAGGTGTTGAAGAGCGCGGGCGTCGGCGCGGCCGCCTGCAGCAACGGCAGGTTGTCGACGAAAGCCCATCCCTCCGCCGCCGCCGCGGTGCGCAGGGCCTCGTAGAGCGCACGCTCCTCGGCGATGCCCGCCTCGGCCGTCACGGGCAGGCGTCCGAGCACGGCCGCGAACGTCGAGTCGGACTTCGACTGGTCCACCATGCGGTAGGACGGGATCGGGCTCACCGCGAGCAGCCGACCCGGCTCCCGCTGCTTCACGTAGGCGAGCAGCGCACGCATGCGACGGATGCTCTCGTCGCGGCTGCCCGGGAAGCGATGGAAGAAGAGCTGTTGGTTGAGCATCTGCGCCGTGAAGGCCTGCGGGTAGCCGACACCGTCGGCATTGGCGTGGCGAAGGTCGTTCAAGTACCCCGTCACGGCCGACAGTCCCTGGCCCTGCGACGAGGCGACGTCGCGCAGGTACGTGATGCGCAGCCACACTCGGCGCAGGCCGGTACGCTGGCCGAACAGCCGCAGGGCGTGCAACACGCGGCTCCGTCGGACGACGCCCGGAGGATCCTGCTGGTACCACACGGGATCGGCCAGGGAATACCCGGTGTCGTGCGGAACGAAATGCGGGCGATCGTCGACCCGCAGCATGTCGTAGAAATCATTGCCGGTATAGACGTTCAACACCAGCGCGTCCGCGTGATACTCCCGCATGGGCGTCTGCACGGCGAGATATGCCTGCAGCGGCGAGTATTTCCCGGCGCCGAACGCGAACACGGTCGTGGGCCGGCCACTCGCATTCAGCGTCTGTTCGAGGACGCCGAAGTGCGTGCGTTCGTTCGGGGCGCACAGGTCCGTATGCGAGTCGCCGCTGACGGCGACGCGCAACGTCGAATCGCGCTGCCGGAGCTCGGTCGAGGAGCGGGACGTCCGGATCGCATCCTCATTCCGCCGGAACTCGAGGCGCTGTTGCGTCGCGAGCTCGAGGCAGCCCTCGGAGACCATCGCTCCCGTGGGGCGCGCCGACAGCCAGCCCACCTTCGCATCGCCGTAGTCGTACGTCGGGGGGAAGAGGCCGGTGACGATCAGTAGCCCGTCGAGAAGGGCGAGCGAGACCCCGATCGCGACGAGCGAAAGGGCGGCGTTTGCGGCGAAGCGCTTGAATCGGCCTGACACGACGTAGAAACCTCAGGGGGGAGGGCAACAACCGCCGGTCTGGCATGGCGATTGCTCCCGTTTCTCTGCCAGAAACATACCGCGGTCGGCGGTGGCGGCGGCCGGCCGGCATTCCAATGGCTCCGTGCCGCCGCCATCTTAGGACGAGCCATGTCGCTTCCGGTCTCCACCCTACCCAGCTTCGAAGGCACGCTGCGCCCGACGCCCCGGGCGCGGCGCAGGTCGCGACGTCCGTTCTTCAGCTTCGTCCGTGCCGATTTCGACGCCGTCCGCGTGAGTGCCGCGATCTTCGTGATCGTGACGCTGACCGCCGTGCACATGTATCTGGGCCCGCTCCGGTACACGCGCCCCTCGTTCTCGTTGCTGATCCTCGTCGGCGGGTTGATCGTGATCAAGCCGAAGACGGTCCGATGGGCGAACCTCCGCGAGGCCTGGCCCGCAAAGGCCGTCGGGCTCTTCTTCGTGCTCGCGCTCGGGTCCGGCCTGTTCGGGCTGTCGCTCGGAAGTTCCGCGAAATACGTGATCGAGTTGTACTGGAAGGTGATGGTGTTCTTCCTCGTGCTCACGCTGGCGATCCGTCAGGTGCGCGACCTCGCGATGCTCGTGTGGTCGTACGTCCTCAGCTGCGGGATCCTCGTAGTGCTCTCGCTCACCGTGCTCGAGATGGAGACGACGCGCGAGGGGCTCGGTCGCCTGTCCGGCCAAGGCATGTTCGACGCGAACGACATCGGCATGGTCATGCTCATGGGCATCCCCCTCGCGTTGCTCGTGAGCTTCAACAGCAGCCGCCTCGGTCGCGCGGTGGCGATCGCCGTGCTGCTCGGCACGCCCATCACGATCGCGCTGACGGGCTCCCGCGGGGCGCTCGTGGGATTCGCGGTCATGGCGCCGGCCCTGTTCTTCGCGCTGAGTCGCATCTCGCTCGGCAAACGGCTGGGCAGCGTGATCGCGGTCCTCGTCGTGCTCGCCGCCGCCGCACCGGCGGGCTACTGGAAGCAGATGGGCACGATCTTCGATTCCGACCAGAACTACAACTACTCCACGGACTACGGACGGCTCGGTATCGCCAAGCGTGGCCTCGGCTACATGATGCGCTATCCCATCTTCGGGGTCGGCATCGCGAACTTCCCGCGGGCCGAGGGCACGATCTCTCCGATCGCCAGGCAACGCGAGATGGCCGGGATGTCGGTCGAGTGGATCGCGCCGCACAACACCTACGTGCAGGTCGGCGCCGAAATGGGGTTCCCCGCGCTCGTCCTCTGGTTCGCGATGCTGTGGGGCGGAACCTTCGGCCTCCTCGCGCTCCGGCGCCGGCTCCCGCGACGATGGGAGCAGGAGAACGCCGAGCGACGATTCGTCCGTGACGCCTGCCTGTTCCTGCCGCTCTCGTTCCTGGCCTTCGCGGTGACGTCGTTCTTCCTCACCCACGCGTACACGACGCCGATCTACATCCTGCTGGCGATGACAGCCGGTGTGGTGGCGCAGGCGCGACGCGAGCTCAAGCGTGACCGCCTCGAGCGTGCCTACGCCGAGCAGCACGCCTACGCAGGAGCCCTCGCCGCCGACCCGACGACGCTACGACCCGCGTAGCACCGCAAGTACGGAGCGTGGCTCCCGCAGTGCGCGCGCAATCCCCTGTTGCACCGCCGCGGGCACCGCGCCGCTCGCGAACAGCGCGAAGCCGTAGACACCCACGGCCGCCACGCGGATCCCGAGCCGCGGCAGTAGCGACATCGTCTCCGTCGCCAGCACATCGGCGGTCCACCACACGAGGGCGCCGAGCACCACCGGCCGCAGCAGGGGGAAGAGCGGGACTTGCAACGGATGGACGTTGCGCGAGAGGCGGCGCATCACGAAGAACTCGAAGGCGAAGGCGATCAGCGTCGCGAGCGCCGCTCCGTGGACGCCGAGCACGGGGATGAGGAGGATGTTCATCAAGGTGACGACGACGGCGGCCAGCACGGTCGCGATGGCGATCAGGTCCGAGCGTCCGCGGATGAGTGCCCCGATCTGGCCGACCGAGCGATACGCGAAGAACACCATGCCGAGCGCAAGGACCGGCACGGTGTCGGCGGCTGCTCCGAAACTCGATCCGGCGACGAGCCGCACGACTTCCTCCGCGAACAGGGCGACGCCGAACGCGACGGTCACCAGCAGCAGATTGTAGACGAGCAGGATGGACGTGAGGATCGGCACGGCCCGCTCGCCCTCCCGACGATCGATCTCCAGCGACTTGGGGATCCAGATGTCGGAGAACGGCCCGGAGACCATCAGCGAGATCAGCATCGCCAGCTTGTAGCCGAGCGAGTAGAGCCCCACGGCCTCGAGCGAGTCGAACACCCGGAGGAAATAGCGGTCGGAGTAATGCAGCACGAAACTCGAGATGTTCCAGAGCACCAGTGGGGCACCGAAGGCGACGAGCCCGCGTGCCACGCGGGGATCGAAGCGCACACCCGACTCCCGATACAGCTGCACCGTGAGGTATCCGCCCACGAGAAGCGCCGACAGGATCGAGCTGTAGAGCACACCGGCGACGCCGAGGCGCATGACGACCACGAACACGATGTTGAGGCCAAGGCTCAGCATCAGGCGCACGAGTCCGATGGTCACGACGCCGGCGGAGCGCTGCCGGGCGCGCAGCATCGCCATCGGCACCTCGATCGTGCTTCCGATGGCGAGGAACACGACGGCCAACCGCACGAGGTTCGGTGACTGGTCCGGACCCAGCAGGATCGGCGAGAGGGAGCCGGCAGCGAGCAAGCCCGCGACCGCGACCACGGCGAATACACCGAGCAGCAGGGTCGCGGCGGAGCTCGCGACGATGTGCCGGCCATCTTCGTCGGGGGCCGCGTAGTACTGCCGCATGACCGCCAAGCCGATCCCCATGCCGGCGAGCATGCCAAGGATGTCGGTGGTCAGCGAGAGGATCTCGAGGATGCCGTAGTCCGCGGGGACCAGGACGCGCGTGTAGACCGGGATCATGATGAACCCGACCAGGCGCGACAGGATGACACCAAGCGTGTAGATGCCGCCGTGGCGCAGCGTGGAGCGCAGGTAGCCGGCCTCGGCGTGGGCGCCCGCCGTCGATTTCGGTGCGCCCGCCTCCGGGGCGGGCACACCGCTTGGTGCTTCGATCAAAACGATCTCCTGGGACAACGGATGGCCCGCCCTTTGCAACTTGGGGCGAGGTCAGGCGTCTATAAGGACGAACCAGTAGCTCGTGCAAAGAGTGTTGCGCGCGCGCCGCAGGTCGGCGCCCGCCCCAACACTCCGAGGTTCCCCGCGAGGGGTGCATGACTACCCGGCCTAAGCTATTGCAATACAAGGACCACCGCCGCCTCGACTCGGCGTCGGCTTGGTCCCGTCGGTCGTCCGCAATCGACCGCGCTCCTCCACTGGACTCACGAATGCCATCGGAAGTCGACTCGCCGTACACGACTGATTTCTACGCCGGACAGAGCGGCGACTCGTATCTGGGCGCGATGGGCGTCCTTCCTCGCGTGTTCGATCTCGTCAAGCCGGCGTCGGTGGTCGACGTCGGCTGCGGCGTAGGCACCTGGCTCGCGGCGGCGCTTGAACTGGGGGCGAAGCGCGCCGTCGGCCTTGAGGGCGCCTGGGTCACGCCGGCGCAACTCCGCGACCCACGCGTCGAGCTCATCACGACCGACCTCGAGCGTCCCATCGCGGTAGACGGTCGCTTCGATCTCGCGATGTCGCTGGAGGTGGCCGAGCACGTGTCCGCCGGACGCGCCTCGGCCTTGGTCGCCGAGATCGCTCGGCTGGCGCCGGCGGTGCTCTTCGGCGCAGCGATCCCGCACCAGGGCGGCGCCTTCAATCACGTGAACGAACAGTGGCAGTCGTACTGGATCGAGAAGTTCGCCAGCGTCGGATTCCGCGCGCTCGACGTGGTACGACCCGCCCTGTGGCGACAGCGGGAGATCCCGGTGCATTACCGCCAGAACCCTTTCCTCTACGTGTCGGAGGAGCGGTGGGCGGAGCTCTCACCGAAGGTTCCCACGTCGACCATGCCGAGCGACGTTGTGCATCCTGAAGTCCATCTGGCGCAGGCAGCGGCGTTGCATGCGCCGCCGACGCTGGGCAAGGCGCTCGGCACTCTCGCACAGCTCCCGGCGATCGTCGGACGCTCCCTGTCACACCGCCTCGGCGGGACGTCCGGCCGGTCGCCGAAATGAGCCGTCGGTCCAAGATCCTCCTTGTGAGTGCGGTCGTGTTCGCGTTCCTGTACGGATTCGCGGCAGGCTCGTATCGTTTGCCGCCGTTCTACCAGATCGCCTGGATCAAGAACTCGATCGTCGAGCGCCTCAATCCGCCGGTGGCCGAGTACGAGCCGCTCACGCCGCGTGCGGTCACCATCCTGGAGACCGCGCTTCAGCGCATCCTCGTCAAGCGCGTACCACTCCCCAGCGCGGGCGACGAGTTCGTGGGCGGGGGCGCGTTGACCGCTGCGGGGAACCAGCTCTACGTGGTCACGAGCGGTGGCCACGTCTCGGTGTACGACACGCGCCAGATCGCGCGCCTCTCAGCGACCATCGACACGGTCCCGATCAATCGCGCGGACCTGATGCGCTCGAAGACACGCTACATCATCACCACCTTCTGGTTCCGCGTCTCCGGTGCCTTCGCCGAGGTCGTGGACGATTCGACCCAACGGCTGTTCGTGGCGCACAATCGCTACGACCCGACGCGCGACTGCTTCACCTACAACATCAGCCGCACCACACTCGTCCGCTCGGCCGCCGCGGTCCGCGCACGCGAACCTTGGCGCACCATCTACACCACCACGCCCTGCATGACGCTGCAGGGCAGCGAGGGCTTCGGCCGTCACCCGTTCTCCGGTCACATCTCGGGCGGGAAGATGCTCGCGTTCGACCGCACGCGGTTGCTCGTGACGGTCGGCGACTTCAACTACGACGGCTACCTGCGGGAGGCGTGGTCGATGGACCGCAGCAACCCGTACGGCAAGTTCATGCTCGTCGACAAGGAGAGCGGCCGCGCGGAGATCCACGCGATCGGCGCGCGCAACGACATGGGCCTGTACCGTGACTCCGCCGGCACGATCTGGGCGACCGAGAGCGGACCACAGGGCGGTGACGAGCTGAACGTGGTGGTCGGCGGCGCGAACTACGGCTGGCCCACCGCGACCTTCGGGATCGGTTATGAATCGAGCCCGTGGCCGCGTGAAGGGCCGCAGGGACGCCACGACGCCCACCAGGCGCCGGTATTCGCGTGGCTGCCGTCGGTGGTGCCGACCAACCTCATTCGGATTGAAGGTCCTGCTGGGATGTTCGACGCCTGGCGCGGGGATCTGCTCATCGGCTCGCTTCGGGATCAGGCTCTGCATCGGCTGCGGCTCGACGCACGCGGCCGGGTGGTGTACGACGAACGCATCCCGTTCGGCGACCGAATCCGCGACCTGCTACGGCTTCCTGACGGCAAGATCGTCCTGCTCACCGATGCCACCGGATTCCTGACTTTCCTCGATGACGGCGGTCCCGAGTGGGAACGGATCACCGACGCGACGCGCGACCGGATCGCCGCACTCGAACGTTACGACCAGCTCGCCGACCCGGGCGCTGTTCGCGCCGAACTCAGCGACGGTGAGTCGCTGTTCAAGCAGAAGTGCGTCTCGTGTCATGCCCTCGATGGTCGCGAGATGCAGGGCCCGTCCCTCGCCGGCGTGCTCTCGCGGCGCGTGGGCAGCCTCGAAGGATTCGACTACTCCACCGTGCTCGGCACGGATACCCGCACGTGGGATCCTGAACTCATGATCCGTTTCCTGCTGCATTCCGAGACCGACTTCGTGAACACCCGCATGCAGAAGGTCTCTCTCACGCGCGCGCAGGCCGACAGCATCGTCGCCTACCTCGGGAGAGTCGCGCGATGACGCGTCGTCGTGTCCTCTTCATCGAAGCGAACGAGGACGGTTCCGTCGGTGGCTCGCACCAGGTGCTCTACGACATGGTCCGCGCGATGGACAAGGAGCGGTTCGAACCGATCATCCTGTTCTACCAGGACAACCGTTTCGCCGGCCTCTTCCGCGATGCCGGCGTCCGCGTCATCACCTGGGACGCGCTGCGCGCGAAGGAACGGGCGATCCACCAGTCAGGGAACCGCTTCGCGAAACTGGGAGTCATGTGGTCCGCGCTGTGGTCGCGCCATGCCTTCCTGAAGGCGGAGCAGATCGACCTCGTGCACATGAACAACTCGCCGAGGACCGGCCACGATGACTGGCTTCCCGCTGCCCGGCTGCTCGGCATCCCGATCGTTGCGTCGGCACGCGGCGACGCGGACCCCCTGCCCGGGTCGGGACCCCGGGTGCGGATCCACCGCTTCCTCATGCAGCGATTCGACAAGGTCATCTGTGTCTCGGAGTACATCGCGGGCGCGATGCGCGCGCAGGGCATCCCCGCCCTGAAGGTCCGCGTCGTGCACGACGGCGTCGATCGGGCAAAGCTCGCGCACGTCGGCAAGCGGTCGGCGGCCGAGATTCGGCGCGAGCTGCTCGTCCCGGACGACCGCGTCTTCGTCGCGGCGGTGGGCAATATCCGCTCATGGAAGGGTCAGCACGTGGTGCTCGAAGGCCTGATCGCCATGGACCCGGCCGTCCGGGCCAAGCTCTGCGTCGTATTCATCGGCGCGGTCCGCGACGAGGACCGGGACTACAAAGCGCGGCTCGAGGCGATGGTCGCGGAGCACGGACTCGCCGATGTCGTACGCTTCGCCGGCTCGCGCATGGACGTCCCGGACATCCTGACGATCGCGGACATCATGGTGCACTCATCGACGACGCCGGAGCCGGGTGGCACAGTAGTGATCGAGTCCATGACCTTCGGGACACCGGTGGTCGTGGCCAGCAAGGGCGGCCACCTCGACTATCTCGAGGACGGCCTCGGCCTCGTCTACGACGTCACGAAACCGTCGGACCTCGCGGCGCACTTCACATTCCTGGTCGAACATCCGGACGAGCGCCGACGGATGGCAGCGGGCGCGAAGCGGCGGGCGGCGGAGTTCTCGATCGAGCGCACTGCACGGAAGATGGAAGCGGAGTACGCGCCGTTGCTGCGCTGATCCGCACAGTGCTCGAGGTACAGACGCACGGAGCCCGGCCGCGCTGTCGCGTGGCCGGGCTCCGTTCTTCGTTCTGCCGCGGCTAGAAGATCGTGTAGATGAACGGTGCGAGCGCCGAACCCTGTGCGAACACGAGGAGCCCGCCGACGAGCACCATCACGATGATGATGGGAGCCAACCACCACTTCTTTCGGGCACTGAGAAACGCCCAGAACTCGGCAATGAGGCCGCTGCGCTTGGTTGCCATGGGAAAATCGTCCGTCGTTGAGGAGAAGTGTTGCCTGCTCTGCTGCGCCCGTGAGGTCAGAACTGCCTGGTGAGATCGCTACGTCGTGACTCCGGCGCGCGCGTCTTCCAGTAGGTCTCGCCCCCTCGTACACGAAGCGGTCGCTTGCCGAAGAGCGACATGAGGACGCTCACCGGCGTGATCACCACAAAGTACACCACACCCATGAATATCGGTGTCGTGACCTTGGAGATGAGGTGCGCCAGGCCCATCCAGGCCTTTTGCACGGGTCCGAGCGCCGATGGCGCCACGAGCCCGGCAAGGCCGAGCGTGCCCCCCAGCCCGCCGAAGACCATCGCGAGCGTCTGATGCTGCCTCCACCACACGAACCCGCCGAGCACGAGGAACGCGGCGGCGACGGTGAACGCGAACTTGCGGCCTTCGGCCGCGGTCAGTCCAGCTGGAACTCGGTCCGCCAATCCCCCTCCTCCTTCCACTCCGGCTGATTCTCCTTCTTGAGGAGATACGGGCCGAGCACAAGTATGTCGATGTGAGTACGCATGAAGCAGCGATACGCGTCGAGCGGCGTCATGACGATCGGCTCGCCGCGGACGTTGAACGACGTGTTTACCAGCACCGGACAGCCCGTCTGCCGGTCGAACTCGGTGAGCAGCGCATGATACGCCGGGTTCACCTCGGCGGTGACCGTCTGCACGCGCGCCGAGTAGTCGATGTGCGTGACTGCGGGGATGTCGGACTTCGGCACATTCAGGAGATCCAGGCCCCAGAGATTGCGTTGCGCGTCCGTCATCGGGATCTGCCGCTCCTTCTTCACCGGGGCGACGAGGAGCATGTACGGCGAATCCGTGGTGAGCTCGAAGTAGTCGCTCACCCGCTCACGCAGCACGCTCGGCGCGAACGGACGGAACCCCTCACGGAACTTGATCTTGATGTTCATGTCCGCCTGCATCTTCGGACTGCGCGGGTCGCCGAGGATGGAGCGGCAGCCGAGCGAGCGCGGACCGAATTCCATCCGGCCGTTGAGCCAGCCGATGATCTTTCCGTTGGCGAGGTGCGTCGCGACCGTCGTGGTGAGCGTCTGACGGTCGAGCTTCTCGAACTTCGCTCCCACGCTGTCGATCTGGCGCTCGATCTCGGCGTCGCTGTACTCGGGGCCGAGGTAGGATCCCTTCATGGAATCCTTGCCGCGCACCACCTTGCGCTCGCCCTTGCACTGCCGGTGCCAGATGAGCTGGGCCACACCGAGCGCACCGCCTGCGTCACCGGAGGCCGGCTGGATCCAGATGTTCTTGAACGGGCCGTCGCGCAGGATCTTGCCGTTGCCGACGCAGTTGAGGGCGACGCCGCCGGCCATGCACAGGTTATCGAGCCCCGTTTCCTTGTGTGCATTGCGCGCCATGCGCATCATGACCTCTTCGCACACGTCCTGCACCGATCGCGCGAGGTCCATCTCCCGCTGCGTGAGGTTCGACTCCGAGACGCGTGCGGGACCCCCGAACACTTCGTCGAACGCCGGGCTCGTCATCGTGAGCCCGCCGAGGTAGTTGAAGTACTTCTGATTCAGCGTGAACGACCCATCTTCCTTCAGGTCGATCAGGTGCTTGTAGATGAGGTCGACGTACTTGGGCCGGCCGTACGGTGCGAGTCCCATCACCTTGTACTCGCCGGAGTTCACCTTGAATCCGGTGTAGTACGTGAACGCCGAATACAGCAGGCCGAGCGAATCGGGCCAGTGCAGTTCCTTCACGATCTGCAGGTCGCTGCCCTTGCCGATGCCGATGGAGGTCGTCGCCCACTCGCCGACGCCGTCCATCGTGAGGACCGCGGCTTCCTCGAACGGTGACGGGAAGAACGCGCTCGCGGCGTGCGACTCATGGTGCTCGGCGTAGAACAACTCGCCGTCATACCCGTTGAGTGAGTCCCGGAGCATGCGGTCCTGATAGATCTTCTCCTTGATCCACAGCGGGCCCGCCTTCAAGAACGACCCGAACCCCTTCGGCGCGATCCCGAGATAAGTCTCGAGGATGCGCTCGAACTTGAGGAGGGGTTTGTCATAGAATCCGACGTACGAGATGTCGGCGAGTGAGATACCACCCTGCTTGAGGCAGAACTCCACGGCGCGCGAGGGGAACGCGGAATCGCCTTTCTTGCGCGTGAATCGTTCTTCCGAGCCGGCCGCGATGATCTCACCGTCGCGCAGCAGAGCTGCAGCGCTATCGTGGTAGAACGCGGAGACTCCGAGTATCCAGGTCGGTCTTTCGGGCACAGCCCCTCTCGAATCGGGTTGAACGGGTCGCCGGAAGGCAGACGTCACTGTCGGTGCAAGAAGTGGACTGCCATCACCTCGGGGGGGTCACGAGTGGCGTAAGTCGTTGCTCCTGAATATCGTTCGCCGAACGCTCCGGAGGATGCCGTCCGCCGGATTTCCATCGCTGTTGCAGGGACGCATCAGGGGGCGAACAGAGTCCGGTCAGAACCCGCATTCCCTCCCACCCGCAAGAGAGTCGTGCCGCGCGCATCAATCGGATGGAAGCTGCTGCTCGGCACCAGCCTGCTCGCGGTCATGGCGCTGACGCTCCGACCGTCCTCGGCGTCCGTCGGGTCGCTCCCGTCGACCTGTGTGCTCTGCGGCGAGCGAGGGGTGGTGGACCTGGTGCTCAACATCGTCCTCTTCCTGCCGATCGGCGTGGCACTGGGCAGACTCGGTGTCCGACCCCTGATGGCCGTCGGCTTGGCGCTGGTGTTCAGCGGCGGCATCGAACTGCTGCAGCACGTGATCCCCGGGCGGGCTCCCACCTGGCGTGACGTGGTGATGAACGGGATCGGCGCTGGGCTCGGCGCGGTCGTCGCGCGCGACCTCCGCGACTGGTTGCGCACGCTCGGGTCGGCCAAGTGGGCGACTGCGGCGGCGGCCCTGCCCGTCCTCATCATCGTCTTCACCGGGCTCCTGCACACGCCGAGCGTGAAGTCAGGACAATGGTACGGCCAACTGGCGCCTCGGCTCGCCCACCTCGGCATCTGGGAAGGCACGGTGCAGTCCGCCCGGGTCGGGGATCACCGGTTGATCCACGGCTATCTGGCCGATGGTCCGGCGGTGCAGACGGCCATGCGGGACCGTGCGCCGATCCTCATCGAGGCGATCGCAGGTCCACGGACGTCGCGGCTCGCGCCGATCGTAGCGATCAGCGATGACGAGTTCGAGGAGATGATGTTGATCGGACAGGACGGCGATGATCTCATCGTCCGTGAACGACGTGTTGCGTCGGATCTGCGACTGTTCGAACCCGAGACCCGGTTCGTGGGATGGTTCGCGACCCTCGCCGACGGAGCGCCGTTCACGCTCCGCGTGCAGTTCGGCCGCGGCACCGCGTGCGCCGCGCTCAATGGCGCGGCCGAGCGATGTGCCGCGCGCTTCGCCGCCGCATCCGGATGGACGTTTCTGCTGTGGCGACGCTGGTGGAGTGATCCGTGGCGCTCGGCGCTCGGTGCACTGACGCTGGTCACGCTGTTCGTTCCGCTGGGGCTGCTCCTCTCGCCCCGGTCCGGCATCGGGCGCGCGGCGCTCGTAGCCGCGTCGGTCGCCGGCGTGGCGCTCGCGGCGCGCGCGGTCTCGCTCGCTACACCGACCGTGTGGGAATGGGGCGCGACACTCGCTGGCATCGCCGGCGGCGTCGTGCTCCGCCGCTTCATCCTCGCCGGAGCGGCGTCGGAGCGGTCGAGTCCGCGCTGAGCATCGCATCGATCCGACCGAACTTGAACCGCGTGAACAGCCGTTCGAGTCGGCGCCACACGCCGGTCTGCCCGCCGTAGTGCCGGATCCGCGTGAGCAGCGGCACCTCGAACCTCGGTTGCCCCGGATCGTACTCCCACGGATGCAGGTAGAAGATGCCCGGTATGCCGCGCTCTTGGTATCGCGTGAGGGCGGTATGGACCAGCGTCTCGGGCAGGAGTCGGAAGTAGGCGCCTCCCGCAGCGGGGAGCACGCGCGAGCCGATCTGCAGCGTGGCAGGCGGGAACTCCGCGAGGCGTCCCGTGGGTCGGTCGATCCAGTAGGGATCGCGACCGCCGCCCTCGTAACCGTACCCACTGCGCTTGACGGGAAAGAGCGAGGAGTCGTAGCGATAGCCTTCCTCGATCAGCACGTCGAGCGCCCACTCCGTGCCCGCGACGATGGAATAACTGGGCGCGCGGAAGCCGATGCAGGCGGTCCCGGTCTGGTCCTCGAGCAACTGTTTGGTGCGACGCACGGAGTCGCGGAAGTGCTCCGGTGACTGGTGCGTGATGCGCAGGTGGTCCCAGGTGTGCGATGCGACCTCGTGGCCCGCCGCGACGATGGCGCGCATCAGATCCGGATGTCGCTCCGCAAGCCACCCTACCGTGAAGAACGTGCCGGTCGCACCGTGTGCGGCCATCAGCTCGAGCAGGCGGTAGGTCGCCGCCGCGGCGCGCGGCGGGTACGTCTCCCACTTCGCGCGGTCCACGTAGGGATCGAGCGCGACGACCTGGAAGTACTCCTCCACGTCGAGTGAGAAGCCGTGTGCGAGCGGGGGTGTTGCCGTCACGCCCCGTCGTCGCCGCGCTCGCGGAGCACGTCCAGATAGACCCGCGTCACGCCGGCGACCATGCGCTGCACCCCGAAATCCTGTGCCCGCAGCCGGCCGGCTGCGCTGATCGACGCCCGATGCTCCGGGTGCTCGATGAGATCGCGCAGGATCGCGGCCAGCTGCTCCGGCTTGCCGGGATCGAACAACCGCCCGCTCGTCTCGGTGACCACTTCCCGAGGGCCACCGATGGACGACGCGACGATCGGCACCCCGAGCCCCATCGCCTCCGGTACCACCCGACCGAAGGGCTCCGGAAGCACGGAGCAATGCAGCGCGATGTCAGAGGCGCTGAGCAACGTGGAGACGTCGGTGCGTGGCCCCAGGAAATCCACCTGGTCCTCGAGATGGCCCGAGCGCACCAGCTCCCGCAGGAGCTCGTGATACGCTCTGTCAGCGATGCCGGTGTCACCGACGAACGCGATGTGCACCTGGGCGCGGATCTCAGGCGGAAGGGCAGCCAGCGCCTCGAGCACGACGTGCTGGCCTTTCCACTCGCGGATGTTCCCGACCATGAGTGCGAGGACCTGCCCGTCGCGCACACGGAGTTCTTCGCGCACATCGAACTTGCTGCGCTCGACGCCGCCCCGCAGGCGCTCGAAGTCGATGCCGTTATGCACCATCGCCACCCGCTCGACGGCGACGCCGAACGAGAGCACCGCCTCGGACATGTGGAGACTGACCGCGACGATTCGGTCGAAGAATCGGGCCAGGAACCGCACCCGGCGGCTCTCGATCACGGCATCGCCGCGCGCCATGCAGACGGTCGGGATCCGCCGCAGCCGCGCCGCCGGCAGCCAATCGTCCGCCGCGACGAGCACAGAGTTGTTGATGTGGAGGAGGTCGATCCGGAGCCGGCGCAGCATCGCGCGACGCCAGAAGATCCCGGCGATCGCGCTCGACCAGATCCGCCACCGCGCGCCCTGCTCCCGGGCCTGGAGTTCGCGTCGACGCCGATCCTCCACGACATGCGCTTCTACGCCGATCTTGCGGTACTGATCGACGAACTCGTTGTCGCGGTAGAAGCAGACCACGGGCGTGAACAGCTCGCGGTCGATGAGACGCACGAGGTCGAACATCGATCGGTGGGAGCCGCCGACGGTCTCGTCGTCGTTGCCTTCGACGAAGAGGATCCGACGCGGGCGCCTCGCCACGGCGTTGGTCATCTCATCGCCGGACCAGGTCAAGCACCGAACGCGGACGGACACGCCACGTCCCCGTGCCGGTCGGCGTGAGGACGCCGGAGAGATCGAACCGGAATCCGACGCTGTACTGGCCGGCCGGCAGCGGTGCGCGGAACGCCACGTCCGCCGCGCGATCGAGCACGACCACCACGGCCCCCGATCCATCGGTCACCGTCATCTGCACGTTCCCAGCAACGGTCGCCGTATCGGTCACGAGCACGTTTACGAGACGAATGAGCGCCGCATCACGCGTGCCCGCGCTTGCGGTCGCTGCCTGCGCACTCGTGAGCAGCGGTGTCGTCGGGATGAAGGTCCGCCCGACCGCGAAGGTCGAGACGTCGTCGAGCACACGCTGTCCGAGGCGCACGGCGACGCGGCCGCGAAGCCGCACGCTGTCACCCGCCACAACGGCCGCCGCAGCCGGACGCACGCGCGTCGCCCGCAGTGCACCGCTCGTATCGACGACGTGGAGCAACGTGTCCGAGAACGTGTCACGCGCATGCAGCGCGATCCCGACCACGAACACCGGCGTGCCGGGTGCCAGCGTGCGCACCTGCGCGGCCGTGCGGATCGGGAAACCGACCGCGGTCTCGACCGTCACGGAATCGTTCGGGAGCACTACGGCCGCGGTCGGCAGCGCGGTCACCACCCGCACGCTGTCGCCGATGGTCGTCGTGTCGATGCCGACGCTGTACGCCCCGACCGGCACGCCGGTCAGCCGGAACCGGCCGTCGGCTCCGGTGAGCGCGCTGCGACTCGTCGTGGCGCCGCCAGCGGCGCGCAGGACCACGCGAACGCCGGCCTGCGGGAGATCCTCGGCATCGGAGGTGCGCGAACCGTTCGCGTCGAAATAGACCCGTCCGGTGACGACCCCAGTCGCCTCGAGTCCGATCACCCGACCTTCTCCGGCGTTGGAGCACGCCGCAAGGCCGAGCGCCATGGCACTGCGTAGCACGATGTTCCGCATGGTCCGCGTCATTGTCCGATCCTCAGGCCCACACGCCAGAGTACACCGGGCGAGCGGTCCGCAAGCCGCGTACCGAATGCCGGATTCACCACGAGCGGCAAGGTGGTCACGCCAGTGAGTGGGTTGGTGCTGAGTGCGCCGCCCCGGTCCACGAGATACAGCGCACGGTCGATGGGGCCCTGTTCGAGCCCGAGCACGTCGAGGGCATCGATCACGAGATCAAGGCGCCCCATCCGCAACTGCGCGAGGCGGAACGCGACGCGCACGTCGACGCGGTGGGCCCAGTCCATCTGACAGCCATTGCGCCGTGCGAAGGTCCCCGCGTCATCCGTCAGGCAATCCCACGTGTCGATGAGCGCCGTCATCCCGCTCGCGGCCGGGTCGACGAAGGCCGGGTCGTTGCCGCCGTCCCCGTCGCCGTTCACGTCGACACCCTCGCGGAAGCCGGCGGTGAACCGATCGCCCGAGCGCAGGCGATACACGCCGCCGATCCGCAGGGCACCGTCGATGCCGGTCCGCCATTCCGCCGCCGCGATCACGCGGTGCGGGGCATCCGCGTCAGCGCGGCCCACCTGCCAATCACGGCCGCCGAACCCGTCGCGGAAGGGCGAGAGTTCACCACCCATATTCCCGAGTCCGTTGTCCTCGGTACGCGCATGGGTGTAGTTGAGCGACAGACTGAGTCCACGCTCCACCACGCGATCGATTCCGGCGCTCAGCGCCCAGAAATCGGAGTAGCCGGTCGCCTCGAGCGCGTAGACGGCGTCGTACCCCGCGAAGCGACGGTTGCCGAGCGGCGTCGGCGCGATGAGTGTGCCCACTTGCGTGAGCGCACCGTATAACGGGCGCCCGTGTTGGTCGGCACCGACGGCACTGACCGGGAGATTCAGGTCGCGGCGTCGAGTGAGGAAATCCGTGTGCCGATATGTCCCGTTCGCATAGGCGGTCCACGCACCGGCACTGCGCTGCACCCCGAGCGACGCTCGACGCGTGCGCGGCCCCTCGTAGTCAGGGCCAAGCAACGAGAGCGTCCGCCCCGCTGACGGAACCGTCGTCGGTGCAGCCGGCCAACTGCCCAGAGCCCCGACGCCGTAACGCGCCGCAGCGCCGGCGTCGAACGCCAGCGCCTCCGCGAGGTCTCGGCGGTCCGGGAGTGCGTGGTAGACCCCCGCCCCACCCTCCAGCACCCACTGGCGCTGCGCACCCATCTGCCAGCGGAACCCGAGACGAGGCGCAAAGCGCGAACGAGAGGATTCACGATCGGTGACGCTCACCCCCGAGACCGCGGCCCAACCGGCATCGGGCGCCAGATCCTCGACCGGGATGCTCAAGGCGTCAGCGCGGAAGCCGAAGGTCAGCTCCAGACCGTCGGTGACCCGCCACGCGTCCTGCACGAAGAAGGCCGTCTCGCTCGCACGGAAGGCCACGGCGCCCGGGAGATCCTCGAGACCGTACCACGCACCGTTCAGCGCCGTGAAATCGGTCGCGTCGCCGAATCGGAAGGCGCCGCGAGACGCAGGCGCTGCACGATGGTCGAACGAGTGTGTGGCCAACGCCAGTCCGGCCTTGAGGCGATGCGAGCCGAGCTCCGCGTGCACCGCGGTGCTCACCCGTGGCGTCGTGCGGGAATCCTCGAACGGTTCGTCCAGCGACCCGCCCAACGTGAGTCCGCGGGAGACGAAGCTGGTCGAAGGGAACGACGGAATCCGCGCCGACGATTCGCCGACGTCACCCGACACGCGCACCTCGGCCGCGACACGGCGTGTGATCCGCGCGAGCAGCGTGAGCGCGAGTTGCCCGGACGTGGTCTCCTGCAGCGAGCCGAGCCCCGCACGCGTGCCGCCGAGCAGGGGCGGGTCTCCGAGCTTGAGGCGCGACGCCGACGCGCGCAGCGTGACGGCCACGCGGTCACCCTGCTGCCAATCGAACCGTCCCCACGCGCTCCAGCGCTCCTCCACCTGCGGGGTCTCGGCGAGGAAGGCGCTGAGGTCCGTCGCGTGGGTCGTGCGCGCGACGTCCGCGAGCTGCGCGCCCGCCGCATCGCCGAGCCCGAACCACGCGGGCGGAGCGATCTCGCTGCGCTGGTAGTCCACTCCGAGCAGCGCGTACGCGGTGTCTCGCTGCAAGACCGTCCCCGAGACGAGCGCGCCACCCAGGTTCGCCGTGCCGCCCTCGAGCGTGGAACGGAGTTCGTTGCGGCCGCCTGCGCGCGCAGAAGTCGCGCGCAGCCCGGTCCCGGTGCCGCCTGCCTCGACGTCATAGCCGACACTGCCCGCGCCCACCGTCGCCATGGCGCGCAGCGGGGCAGCAAGCGCCGCGGTCTCGAAGCCGACGGCACGCGGCTGTCCCACGCTACCGAGGCGCGACCCATCGACCGTCACTTCGGCGAGCCGCCACGGGAGCCCTTCGATCCCGTCGCGATCGGCGAGCGGCGAGAGCCCCGCGACATCCGTCAGAAGGCGGCGACCACCGACGAGATCGGCGTAGCCGCGTTCGGCGAGCCACGACATCGGCTGCGACGTCGCGGCATGCGCCGCGACGGTGTCGACGGCGTTGACCGGCGGCGTGGCCCGGACAAGGCGCATGGTCACGCGTGCACTGCCGCCGGCCACGATCGTGACCCCGGTGTGCACCACGGGGCGGTATCCGAGCGCCTCGGCCGTCACGTCGTACGACGCAGGCATCAACGTCGCGAAGAAGAAGGCCCCGTCGCGCGCCGTAATCACCGCGCGTTCCGACCCGCTGGCGCGATCGCGCACGCGGACTTCGACCTCCGCGACGGGCTGGCCGGCGGCGTCGAGCACCCGGCCGCGGAGGGCGGAATACGTCACGCTCTGCGCGGGGAGCGCAGGCGCCCAGACTGTGCCAAGGGCCACGGCCAAGGCCGCGGCGACACAGCGTGCAACGGATGAACCCGACATCAGTACGGATCCCCACGAGAAGAGCGACGGAACAGCACGGACACTTCGAGGAGTCAACGTAGGGATGGACGACCGGGGTGGGTGAACCGTTGCGAGAACCGCCTCAATGCGCGAGCGGCGCCATCCGCGTGAGCGTCGGGAGGAAACCTCTCCACGCCTCGGGGACCTGCACCGATCCGGGTTCCGGGATCAGACAGCCGGTCGAACACGTGGCCGCCAACGCCCGAATCTGGTCCATCTGCGCCTGTTCCTCGAGGTTCGGCGCGTGGTTCGAGTTCAAATAGTCCGCGATGCCAGCGACTTCGTTCGCGACGCCGCGTTCGACCGCTACGAACGCATCTCGCACGAACCGGACCAAACCCTCGTCGGGCGCCAAACGCCCTCGACCGATACCGTCATAGCGGACGCTGGATTCTTGGAAGTCGTTGCGGTGCCAAAGGTTAGCAGCATCGAAGAGAACGGTCACCGCAGGCGCAGCCTCGAGGATCCCCGGCAGTCCGTCCCGGTAGACACCATGTCCCGTGGCGGCGATCAGCACCGTCGCCTCAGCAAGCGCGCCACTCAAGTCGTTCGTGAACACCCCCTCCAGTCCGTACTTCCGGACGTTGACGTCGTCCGACCTCACGTACGGATCGTGCAGGGTTACGAGAGCACCGCGGGCGCGGAGCGAGGACGCCAACACCAACGAGGGACTGTTGCGGGTGTCCTCGGAGTCGAATCGGTAGGCAGCGCCCAGCACCGCCACGCGGGCGCCCGACAAGCTGCCGGCGAGCGTTTCGGTGCGCGCGATCACGTGGGCCGGTGAGGCGTCGTTGATGCCCCGGCTCGCGAGGATGAGGCTCGCCGCTGCCGCGCCGGGATCGCTGCTGTGTCGACGCCACCAGAGCAGGATGCCGTCCTTCGGCAGGCAATGGCCGCCGACGCCCACCGTCGGCACCAGCAGGGCTCCGCTCGGCACCGCGGTGGCGTTCCCGCTCGCAGCGTCCTCCTGATGCACGAGCGCATTCACCGCATCCCGCAGACGGAAGAAGTCGATGTCCTCGGCGTCGCACCACCGTGCCACTTCCGCTGCGAACGCGATGCGGACATCGCGATACGCGTTCTCGAGCGTCTTCACGATCTCGGCGGTCAGACTGCTCGTGACGTGCAGGGTACCGCCGGTCACGATGCCACCGTAAAGGCGCTGGATGCTCGCCGCCGTCTCGCGCGAGAGCCCACCGACGAGCTTGTCGCTCGCCGCGACACGCGCCACGAGACGACCGGGCATCACGCGATTGGGACTGTTGCCGAGCCGGACATCGCGTTCGGCCACGAGTCCCTGTGCCGCGAATCGCTCGCGCACGACCGTGCTCATGGAGGACGGCGCGAGCGTGGACTCGATCGCGACCAGCGGCGGCGTGAGTCCCTTCGGGCGGTCGCGCCAGACGAGCGCGAGGGCATCCAGTGCGGCGAAGAGCGGGCCGTAGTCCGGTCCCATGCCGGACTTGTCCGTCTGCACACAGACCAGCACCGCGTCGGCGTCCCTGAGGTCCTTGATGTCGTGGGTCGCCGCGAGGTGCCCGGCGGCGACGGTAGACTCGACGATCGTCTGCAGGTCGGGTTCGACGCCCCCGATCGGCGACTCACCGCGATTGATGGCTGGCACCTTCCATCCGGAGGTGGGCGAGTCGCGTTGCACAACGAGGACACGCGCGCCGGCCGGTCCCTTGGCCATCTCGGTACGTGCTAACAGTGCAGCCATGGGCATCCCAACGATGCCCGGTCCGATGACGCCGATCAGTGTGGACATCACGAGTCGATGAAGGTCTGGAACCAGAGTTCGAGCGAGAGAAGGCCCCACGCGCGTCGGCCGAACGCATGCTCGCCGTCGACCAGCTGCTCGACCGCGGCGACGTCGAACACGCCACGGTTGCGGGCCCGCGTCGAGAGGAGCGTGTCACACACGAACTCGCGCGCTCCTCCGCGCACCCACGCCTGCAGCGGGACCGGGAAGCCCATCTTGTCCTTGCGCTGCAGCACGTCGGCCGGCAGCAGGTCGCCCGTCGCCCGCTTGAAGAGATACTTGAGCTCGCCGCCGCGGAACTTGAGCCGGGGCGGCAACGCCGCGACGAACTCGATGAGTCGGTGATCCAGGAGGGGGACACGCGACTCCAACCCGACCGCCATGCTCACCCGATCCTCGACCTGCAGCAGGGCTGGCAGGCTCGCGAAGAGATCGAAGTGGGTCATCTTGTTGTAGTACGACCGCGTCTCCGGATGGTTGAAGCGTGCGGCGAACCGCGCGAAGATCGCCTCCGGGTCGTGCGACGCGCGGAACTCCGGCGCGTACAGCGCAGGCGCCCCCTCGGAGCGATCGACGAGCCGGAAGTAGCGGCGGTCCATCGCCTCGAAGACGCCCGACCCCCAGAACGACTGCAGCATGGGGACGTACTGTCGGAGCGTGGGAAGATTGGGCAGGATGGAGCTCAGCGTGACGACGTGCTCGGCCTCCTCGTTCGTCTCGTGGACCGCGCCCTTCAGCGCCTGCTCGAGGTACGCGACCAAGTACCGGGTGTAGCCGCCGAAGACCTCGTCGCCGCCCTGCCCTCCCAGCACGACCTTGACGTGTCGGCGTGCGAGTTGCGAGACCGCGTACTGCGGGATGAGACCGGGCCCCGCGGCGGGTTCATCCAGATGCCAGATGAGCCTGGGCAACACGGTCGACAGGTCCGCGACGTCCGGCACGACTTCGTGCAGCGTGACGCCGTAGCGCTGCGCCACGGAGCGCGCGTACCGGGACTCGTCGAACTCCGGCCCCTCTGCGAAGCGTCCGGTGAACGCCGCCATCGGGCTGGGCAACCGTGTTGCTGCGAGCGCGGTCAGGACGCTCGAGTCGAGGCCACCGCTCAAGTGGGCACCCACCGGCACGTCGGCTCGCAGCTGCAGATCGATGGCGTCCTCGAGCAGCGCGCGCAACTCCTCCGTCGCCGCGTCCTCGGTCACGTCGCTGCGCACCGCGTAGTGCGGCGTCCAATACCGCTGCACCTGCAGGTCGCCGGTCGCTGGTCGCACGCGGATGACGCAACCCGGTTCCACCTTATAGATGTTGCGGAAGAGCGTGCGGTCGTCGATCACGAATTGGAACGTCAGATACTCGTGCAGTGCCTCGTGGTCGGGCGCCGCGTGGACACTGGGGTCCTTCAGCAGCGCCTTGATCTCCGAGGCGGCGAGCAGACGGTCATCGTCGCGCGTGAAGTAGAGCGGCTTGATGCCGACCCGGTCGCGCGCGAGGAAGACCTCACCGCTCGACGCGTCATGCAGCACGAACGCGAACATCCCGTTGAGGCGCGAGAGTGCCGCGCTGCCCCACTGGGCCCAGGCCGCGAGCAGCACCTCGGTGTCGGACGTGGTGCGGAAGCGATGCCCGTGCGACGCGAGCTCCGCGCGCAGCTCGCGGTAGTTGTAGATCTCGCCGTTGAACGTGATGGTCCGCGTGCCGTCGGTCATCGGCTGGGCCCCGGTCGCGAGATCGATGATCGCGAGCCGCGCATGGAACATCGCGATCGCGCCGTCGCTCCACGCGGCTTCGCCGTCAGGGCCGCGATGGCGGAGGGCGGCGCCCATGCGTTCCACCCGCGCGCGGTCCGCGACGCCGCCGCGGAACATGATCAGGGCCGCGATGCCGCACATGCGTCAGCGACCCGCGGGCAGTGCGCGATCCGGCACACCCGCCGCCAGCAGGGCGCGCGCGTGCACGGACATCGGGACCGGCGTGAATGCCTCGGCGAATCGCCGCATGGTCTCCATGAACAAGTTGCGTTTCGCCTCTCCTGCTAGATCCATGCCGGGAAAGAACGCGAGGCGCGCCACGTCGTCCTTGCCCAAGAGGTCGAGCGGATGCAACAGATATGACGGTGCTGTCCCGGTGAGCGTGCACAGCCGCAGTGCCGTCGCGAGATACGCCCGCATGAGCGCCGGCGAGACCCGGGCAAGGTACAGCAGGTAGCTGAAATGGAACGGGAGCCGCGTGATGGGCATCGTCGTGACCGGGATCTGCAGCAGCGAGACGCCGTCCCCGAGTTGGATGCGCCGCGGGTCGAGCGGATTGAACCCGTCGCGGAACTGTCCGAACAGCATCTGCCGAGTCCGGCGCTCCTCGGCCGAGAGCCGGGCCGTGCGGAAGTAGTACCAGCGCGCGGCGGGACCGATGAAGGTCGGGAGCGACGAGGCGTCGTACAGGTAGCCCCGCGATGCCAACAGACGCAGCAGCGCCGGCGTCCACGAGTAACCCGGTCCGCGGAAGCCGATCGGCCGCTCGCCGGTCGCTGCCGCGATGGCCTCCTCGGCGCCGATGATGTCGCGCTCCAGCGCCGACGCGTCATAGCGGTGTAGCCAAGGATCGTGCTCGAAGGAGTGGTTCCCGACCTCATGGCCGCGATGGACGATCTCCCGCAGCACGTCGCGATGCGCGGGCGCGGCGGCATCCGCACCGACGATGAAGAACGTGATCCGCAGACTGAGCGTATCGAGGACGTCGAGCACGCGCGGCAGGAACACATCGAGATACGACGGACGTTCCGCCCACGACGGATCGCCGTGCACCTTGAGATACGACCAGAGATTGTCGAGATCGAGCGAGAGCGACGCGATCGGTGGTGATGTCGGTGCTGGCAGAGCGGTCACGGAGTTCCGAAGAGCGTCGAAAGGTCCCGAGCGGCCGCCTCCGCGAGGGCGACGCCCTCGTTGGCATTGAGCGTCCCGTTGAGGATCTGTGCCGAGTTCACCACGTGCACGGTGCCCAGGGATGTCGTTCGCGGGGGCACCGCGTCGCGGCGATAGTGTAAGGTGGGCAGAGCCTGTACCTCTCGCGCGCGGGAAATCACAATGTGACGCACAGCCTGCGTCGGCAGGTCCGGATACAGACGACGCAACCCACCAAGGAGTTCCGCCCCGATCTCATCGTCGGAACGACCCCACCAGGCATCGTCGGCAGGGCAGTAGCGGGGAAGATAGGCGAGTGTGAGGCCGCCGAAGGTCGAAGGCGGCACCAACGCAGACATCTCGATCACGGTGGTGAACGGGAATCCCGGATCGGTGATGTTGGTGACGTAGTAGCCACCGAGCGGTCGGTCGAGCAGCACCGACGCGCAGATGACGCCCTGATACTGCACACGCGCGTAGCGCTCGCGCTCCTCGTCGGCGAGTTCGGGCAGGAGCGCCGCGATCCGCGTCGTCGGAATGGTGAGGACGGCATGGTCGGCAAGGAGTGCGGGTGCGCCAGCGCACTCCACTCGCACGCGTGAACCGGCGCGCTGGAGGCGTTCGACGAACGCTCCGGTGCGCAGCACGACGCCCCGCGACTCGAGCGCCTGCCGCATCGACGTCAGGAGCGTCGCATAGCCGCCAGCGAGATGCCCGAATCGTTCCCGCTTGAGTCCCGAGCGGCGCGCCGCGTACATCCGGGCGATGATGGCCCAGATGAACGCCGCGCTCACGCGGCGCCAGTTGGTGCCCAACTTCGCTTCGAGGAGTGGCCGCCAGATGCGTTCGAAGGTCCGACGTCCGGACCAACGTACCAGCCAGGCCTCGACGGTCTCCGCCTCGAGGGCCTCGCCGTCTTGGATCCGCGATGCCCGCACTATGGTGGCCGCGAGGCGCGCCTTGTCGAACAACGACAGCGGCGGGAACCGGAGGAAGTCGAGACTGGTCGAGAGGGAATGGAATCGGCCATCTGTATAGAAGCCGGTGCGCGTCGTGCCCCACTGCACGCGGTCTCGAAGACCGAGCGCATCGATCAGTCCGAGCAGCGCGCGGTCGGATTCGAGGATGACATGATAGAAGCGGTCCCACGTGACGTCGCCGACGAGATGCGGGGCGGCAAGACCGCCAGGTTGCGCGGCGCCCTCGAGCAGCGTGACGCGATGCCCCGCCTCGGCCCAGCGCAGCGCCAGCGTGAGTCCGACCACGCCGCCGCCGACCACCGCTACCTCAGCCACCGCTAACGACCTCTTTCGTTCGCTCGGCCGACGTCTCGCGACCGGCGCCGGTCGCGCGGCCGGACTCCTCCATCGCCGTGCGGATCACCCAGTCGTGTCGGCCGAACCAGCGACGCGGGATCAAGCCGGCGAGGAGGCGCAGGTGTCCGAGGATCGTGCGCAGCACCTTGAGCTTGGAGCGACCGATGATCCGGACCTCGAGCGTCGCCGGGAACTCGACGATGCGATCCCCACTCAGGTCGAGGCGACAGAGCAGCTCGGTGACGCCGAGGAATCCACCACGCGTCAGCGGGACACCGGCGACGCGCGACCGACGATAGACCCGGAAACAGCTGGTGTAGGTCGCGAGCTTGTTGTGGAGCACCCGCCGATACAGCCAGCTGAGATTGCGAGACAGGAACAGCCGCCAGTCCGGCACGTTCCGCACATGACCGTCCGCATGGTACGGCGATGCGGTGACCATCGAGACATCGTCCGTCAGCAGCGGGATCATCTCGGCGAGCCGGTGCGGATCGTAAGTGCAGTCGCAGTCGATCGAGCAGACGATCTCCGTGCGTGCGGCCGTGATGCCACGCAGGATCGCCCCGGCAACGCCGGTATTCTCTCTCATCTGCAGGACCTGACTCTCCGCGCGCGCTCCGAACAGGCGTTGCAGTGACGCGAACGTCGCGTCCGTGCTGCCGTCGTCGACAAAGACGTATTCGATCGCATAGCGCGCACCAAGCCGCTCCTCGACGGACTTGAGCGTGTTCGCCAAATACGGAAGGATCAGTTCCTCGTTGTAGCACGGCACGACGACGGTGACGGGCGTGCGAGCCGACGCCCCGACGCCCGCGCGCTGGGGAACGGGCGTCCGCACGTGGGTGTCGATGCCGTCGTCGACAACGGACGCGGGCCGGCGCTTGAGCGGTTCGGCGGGTCGGTCGCCGACCGTGCTGAGACCGAGATACTCGGCGATCGGCATGAACCGCCACCGCGAGAGGAACCACTCGAGCCGCCCCTCCATCCGGGCGAGGTTGCGGTAATGCCGCACCCGCTGCGAGAAGGACGCGGCGGAGATCCGCGGCTGCTCGGGATCGAGCTCCCAGGCGTGGAAGTACAGCACGAACGGCGCGCGACGCTGGCGCATCCAACGATTGACGCCGAGGTGCACGAACCACGGGGGCAACTGGCGCACATAGTTGCCGCCACCGATCGGCAGGAGCCAGCCGCCGAGATTCATCGTGGAGATCGGGAACTCCTGCATGGTCCGGTCCCCGAAGTGATGCGCATGCTGATACCGCCGCTCGGAGGAGGGCGCGACATCGAACCCCATCGGTGCCGTCGAGGAATCGTACGCGTAGCCCTCATCGGCGAGCACGTCGAGCGCCCATTCATCGCGGGGGCCAAACCACGATTCCGCGACGCGATAGCCGAGGATCGCCTGGCCCGTGGCGCGCCGCAGGGCCTCACGGGCCCGCGCGAGGTCTTCGCGGAACTCCTCGGGGCTCATGCGCGACACGTCGCGATGGTAATAGCCCTTGCTCGCGACCTCGTGCCCGCGCTCGGCCACCTCGCGGACCAACTCGGGCATCACATCGGCGACCCAACCCAACGTGAAGAACGTCGCGCGCGCGCCGTACGCCTCGAGCAGCTCCAGCGTGCGTCGCGTGGATGCCTCGAGCCGAGATTCGAAGCGGTACCACTCTCCGCGCTGGATGAGCTCGTGGAACGCGCCGACGTGGTAGTAGTCCTCTAACGCCACCGTTACCACGTGGCGACCGTCGTTAGACGGATTCGGCAGGCGAGGATTCACGTGCGGAATATCGTGCACCCGCGGCGGTTTCCCAAGGGTGCCCGAGCGTGGGGGCCCACGACACTAGATTGCATGCACCACGCTCCGCACACGCTTGGCCATGACTTCCTCCATCCTCATCACCGGTGCGACGACCGGTATCGGCTTCGCGACGGCACGCCGCTTGGTCGCGGACGGCGCGAGCGTTCTCGTGCATGGACGCACTCAACGCCGCGCCATGGACGCCACGCGCCGACTGATGCGCGCGGTGGGCGCGGCGGTGCCGCCTGAGCGCCTGCACCCCGTCTGGGGCGATCTCGCGCGCGCACCCGAACGCGCCGCGCTTGCGGCGATGGTCCGCGAACGCGTCGCGCGACTCGAGGTGCTGGTGCACAACGCGGCCGTTGTCCCGCGGGAGCGCGACGTCTCGGAGCAGGGACATGAGTTGCAGTTCGAGGTCAACCACCTCGCGGTCGTGCACCTGACGGCGTTGCTCCTCGACCACCTGATCGCGAGCGGTCCGGCGCGGATCGTGATCGTCGCCTCGCAGGTCGAACGCGACGGGCGGATCGACTTCGACGACCTGCACGCGACTCGACGCTACGATCCCTACGTTGCGTACCGGCAGTCGAAACTCGCGAACGTGCTCTTCACCCGTGCACTCGCCCGGCGATTGCCGCCCGAGGTCGCCACAGTCAACTCGCTTCACCCGGGGATCGCGGGCACGAAGGTCCTGAACTCGCTCATCGGACGTCCTCGATGGCTGGCTCCCTGGACGGAATACCGTGAGCCGACGGCCGATGACGCCACGAGCACGCTGCTCCACGTGATCCGCGAACCCGGCGTGGCCGCGGTGACGGGTGGCTATTTCAAGGACGCGGTGCTCGCAGCACCCTCGCCGAAGGGTCAGGACGACGAAGTCGGCGAACGGCTTTGGGCCGAGAGCAATCGGCTCCTAGGGTTGTCCGACGACTGGGTCACCGAGGCACTGATGCGCGCCCGCAACGCGTCAGTGGGACCGCCTCGGCAGTATCCGTGACTGGTCAGGTGGCCGATCCGGGCGATGCCGGATGATGCAACGTTCGATAGTTTATGCTAAGCCCATACGTGGCATGGTTTTACGAATCCGAGAGCGTCTGGCACGCGCATTGTGATGGACGGCGTCGTTTGTGCGTCTGTAGATGAGTCCGACAACCTGACCTCCCCCGATCGCCCCATGAACGCTTCCAGCTTCAGCTGCTTTCTCATCGGAACCGAGTCCCTGCTTGTCAGTTGCGCCGAGGTGCTTCTAGAGCGCGGCCATCGGATCCTGGGTGTCATCAGCGACGAGCCGACGATCACCGGCTGGTGCGGTGCGCACGGCGTTCGGGTAATCGCGCCGAAGCCCGACTACACGGCGACGCTGGCGGCGGAACCGTTCGACTATCTCCTCAGCATCACGAACCTCACTATCGTCCCCGCAGCGGCCCTCAAGTTGCCGCGTCGGGGGGCGGTCAACTTCCATGACGGCCCGCTCCCGCGGTTCGGTGGACTGTATGCGCCGGCGTGGGCGCTCATGGCCGGTGAGTCCGACTACGCGATCACGTGGCACGCGATGACGGACGCGGTGGACGAGGGTGACGTCTACCTGCAGCGTCGTTTCCCGATCGATGCGGGCGAGTCGTCGCTGACGCTGAACACGAAGTGTTTCGAAGCCGGCGTGGAATCGTTCCCTTCGCTCGTCGACCTGCTCGCGGCTCCTAGCGTCACCCGCACGAAGCACCAGCTCGATCGCAGCACGTACCACGGACTCGCGGAGCGTCCGGCGGCGCTGGCCGCACTCGACCCCTCGCAGCAGATCGAGACGTTGACCGCGCTGGTACGTGCGCTCGACTTCGGCCAGTACCCGAATCCGCTCACGCTGCCGAAGCTCGTCGTCGACGACCGCGTCATCCTCGTCGGCAGTGTCGTGGGCACGTCCGAATCCACCGCCGCCCCGGGCACGATCACCGCGGCCGGCGCGCGGTCACTCACTCTCGCGGTCGACGGCGGCGCGATCGAACTCGGTCGGTTGCTCACCCTCGACGGCGAGCCGCTCGACGGCCATGCGGCCCTCGCCGCGCTCGGCCTGCAGGTCGGCGACCGCGTGAGCGGGCCGAGTGCGTCCTTTAGCGCCGGCGCTGATGCGTTCGCCGCCGCGACGGCGAAGCACGAAGTCGCCTGGGTCGCGCAGCTCGCCGACCTCGAGCCGGTCGACCTGCCGTATGCGACGCGCGGGAAGGCCGCGGCCGCGTACGCGGTGCACACCCTCCCTGACGTCGCGAACCGCGACCGGGGCATCGCCGCGTTCGCGCTCTTCGTGGCGCGGCTCGCCGGCAAACGCCGCGTCGATCTTGGATACCGCGACCTCGCCGCGCTCGACGCGTTCGGTCCGGCGCGCGTGTTGGCGAGCGCCGAGATCCCGCTGCGCCTCGACTTCGCCGACGGCAGCACGTCGCAGGCGCAGGCCTACGTCGACAAGGCGCTGGGCACGCTGCGCCGTCGCGGCGGCATCGCGCGCGACATCGTCGCCCGGCGTCCCGTCCTCAAGTCGTTCATCGGACGCGGGCTCGGTCTGCCGGTGAGTGTCGAGTTGGTGCCGCGCCTCGAGGACCGCGGTCCCGCGCGCGGCGAACTGACCCTCGTGTTGGCTGCCGACGGCGCCGCAGCGTGGGTGTTCGATGCGCAGGTGTTCTCGGCGGCGCAGATCGAGACCATGGCTGCGCATTTCGCCCGTGTGCTGGCGGCCGATCCTGCGACGCCGTGGACCGCCTTGCCGTTGGTCGACGCTGAGACGCGCGCGCTCGTGGTCGATCGGTGGAACGCGACCGCGGCCGTGGTCAACACCGACCGCACGATCGGCGACCTCTTCGCGGAGCAGGCGGCGCGGACGCCGGACGCGATCGCGGCGATCTTCGAGGAGCAGAAGTTCACGTATCGCGAGCTCGACCAGCGGTCGAACCAGCTCGCGCGTCACCTCCGCGCGCTGGGCGCAGGCCCGGAGATGCTGGTCGCACTCTGCTGCGAACGCGGACTCGAGATGCTCGTCGGCATCCTCGGCATCCACAAGGCGGGTGCGGCCTACGTCCCGATGGATCCGGCGTATCCCGCCGACCGCATCGCGTACATGCTCGAGGACGCGTCGGCGCACATCTGCGTGACCCAAGAGGTCGTGCTCGGCGAGCTGCCGACGACCCGCGCGGAGCTGGTCTGTCTCGATCGCGACTGGTCGCGGATCGCCAAGCACTCGTCCGACGCACTGCCGAGCACGGCGACGGGGGCGAACCTTTCGTACTGCATCTACACGTCGGGCTCGACGGGCAAGCCGAAGGGCGTGATGGTCGAGCACCGCAACGTGGTGAACTTCTTCGCCGCGATGGACGCCCGCCTCGGGACCGATCCGGGCGTGTGGCTCGCGGTGACGAGCCTGTCGTTCGACATCTCCGTCCTCGAACTCCTCTGGACGCTCACGCGCGGATTCACGGTCGTGGTGTACGCCGACGAGAATCGTGCGGCTGGGGCGGCGGCCATGCTGCCCAACGCACATAAGGGCGTCGAGTTCTCGCTCTTCTACTTCTCGGCGGACGAGAACAGCGATCGCGGGGACCGGTATCGTGTGCTGATGGAAGGCGCGAAGTTCGGCGACAAGCACGGCTTCAGCGCCGTGTGGACGCCGGAGCGCCACTTCCACGCGTTTGGCGGATTGTATCCGAATCCGTCGGTGACCGGCGCGGCCGTCGCGGCGATCACCACGCGCATCGGCGTGCGCGCCGGCAGCTGCGTGTTGCCGTTGCACCATCCCGTACGCGTCGTCGAGGAATGGTCGGTGGTCGACAACCTCTCGGGTGGTCGCGCCGGCGTGTCGTTCGCAGCGGGCTGGCAGCCCAACGATTTCATCTTCCAACCGCAGAACTACGCGGACGTGAAGACGAAGACGGTGGAGATGATCGACACCGTGCGCCGGCTCTGGCGCGGCGAGACGCTGACGTTCCCCGGCCCGCGCGGTGACGTGCCCGTACGCACGCTGCCGCGGCCGGTGCAGCCGGAACTCCCGATCTGGTACACGACCGCCGGCAACGTCGACTCCTACGAGTTGGCAGGCAAGCTCGGCGTGAACGTGCTCACGCACCTGCTCGGCCAGACCGTCGAGGAGCTGGCCGACAAGATCACCGTGTACCGCAAGGCGTGGAAGGCCGCGGGCCACAAGGGGCAGGGCCAGATCGCGCTCATGCTGCACACGTTCGTCGGCGACAGCGATGCCGAGGTCAAGGAGCTGGTGCGGGCGCCGATGAAGGCGTACCTGGGGACGTCGATCTCCCTCATCAAGGGGTTCGCCGCCGCCTTCCCGACGTTCAAGCCGGGGCCGGACGGCAAGATGCCGGAGCTCGACTTCAAGAGCCTCTCGCCCGACGAGATGGATGCCCTGCTCGAGTACTCGTTCGAGCGGTACTACGAGACGAGCGGTCTCTTCGGCACGGTGGAGACCTGCGCCGCGATCGTCGACCGCCTCAAGGGCATCGGCGTGGACGACGTCGCCTGCCTCATCGACTTCGGCGTGGACACCGAGCTGGTGCTGCGACATCTCAAGCTGCTGAACCGGCTGCGCGCGCTCACGAGCAAGGCGCGTCCGGCCTTCGCCGACCACTCACTCGCCGCGCAGATCGCGCGGCACAGGGTCACGCACCTGCAGTGCACGCCGTCCATGGCGGGCATGCTGGTGGCGGGGGATCGCAGCCGCGACGCGCTGCGAGCGCTGCAGACGATGTGCATCGGCGGCGAGGCGTTCCCGCCGACGCTGGCCGCCGAGCTCACACGCCTTGTGCCGGGCGACCTCTTCAATATGTACGGCCCGACGGAGACGACGATCTGGTCGGCGATGCACCGGGTGGACAAACCCGAAGCGTCGATCCCGCTGGGACGCCCGATCGCGAACAACCAACTCTACGTGCTCGACGCCTTCCGGCAGCCGGTGCCGCCGGGTGTCGCCGGCGAGCTGTACATCGGCGGCAAGGGCGTCGTGCGCGGCTACTGGCGTCGTCCGGAGCTCACGGCGGAGCGTTTCGTGCCGGATCCCTTCTCCAGTGACCCGACGGCGCGCATCTACCGCACCGGCGACCTGGTGCGCTGGCGCGAGGACGGCACACTGGAGTTCCTCGGCCGCGTCGACTTCCAGGTGAAGGTACGCGGTTATCGGATCGAACTCGGCGAGATCGACGCGGCGCTCTCCGCCTACCCGGCAGTGCGCGAAGCGGTGTGCATCCCGCGCGAGGATCAGGAGGGGGACAAGCGCCTCGTCGCGTACATCGTGTGGAAGCAGCCGAACACGGATCAGACGGTCGAGCTGCGGGACCATCTGCGCGGTGTGCTGCCGGAGTTCATGGTGCCCACGAACTTCGTCACCCTGCGCGACCTGCCGCGGACGCCCAACCAGAAGGTCGATCGCAAGGCCCTGCCCACCCCCGAGGCGGTGCGGGTGGCGCCGGTTCGCAGCGAGGTCGCCGAGGCGATCGCCCCCGCCGGCGAACTGGAGACGGTGATCGCCGGAATCTGGCGCGAGGTGCTCAAGCTACCCGAGGTCGGCGTCGCGGATAACTTCTTCGACTTGGGCGGGCACTCGTTGCTCGCCGTGCAGGTACACTCGCGACTCAAGAAGGCACTCGCGCGTGACCTGAGCATCACCGACCTGTTCCGGTTCCCGACCATCCGCGGTCTCGCGGGTTTCCTCGGTGGGGCGGCGGACGGAGCAGCGGTGCAGACGGGATTGGACCGCGCCGCGCAGCGGCGCGAGATGGCGGCGCGCCGGACGCGCCGCCCGACGACGTGAGTCACGACAGGAACGAGATGAGCGACCCAACGGATTTCTCAGGCAACGAGATCGCGATCGTCGGCATGGCGGGGCGCTTCCCAGGTGCGCGCTCCCTCGCCGACTTCTGGCGCAATCTGGAGAGCGGTGTGGAATCCATCCGCATCCTCTCCGATGAGCAGTTGCGGGCCGAGGGCGTCTCGGACGAGACCCTCGCGGACCCCAACTACGTAAAGGCGGCCGCAGTGCTCGACGACGTCGAGAACTGGGACGCACCCTTCTGGGGCTTCACTCCGCTCGACGCGTCGATCATGGATCCGCAGCACCGCCTGTTCCTCGAGGTCGCGTGGGAAGCATTCGAGGACGCGGGGCATGCGCCGGAACAGTTCCCGGGCTCGATCGGCGTGTTCGGCGGCTGCGGCATGCAGGCGTACATGTCGTACAACCTGTTGCCGAACCGCAAGCTCATGGAGGGCACCGGCCTGTTCCTCGTGCGGCACACGGGGAACGACAAGGACTTCCTGTCGACCCGCATCTCGTACCAACTGAACCTCCGCGGTCCCAGCGTCAACGTCCAGACCGCCTGCTCCACTTCGCTGGTGGCGATCCACCTGGCGACGCAGTCACTGCTCTCGGGCGAGTGCGACATGGCAATCGCCGGCGGCGTGACGATCGAGATGCCGCACCGCGTGGGCTACCACTACAAGGACGGCGAGATCCTCTCGCCCGATGGGCACTGCCGCGCGTTCGACGCGAAGTCGAAGGGCACGGTGTTCGGCTCGGGCGCGGGCGTGGTCGTGTTGCGTCGCCTCGCGGACGCGCGCCGCGACGGGGACCGCGTCCATGCCGTGATCCGCGGCACGGCGATCAACAACGACGGTTCCAACAAGGTCGGCTATCTCGCGCCGAGTGTCGACGGTCAGTCGGCGTCGATCGTCGAGGCCCTCGGCGTCGCGGGCGTCAGCCCCGAGTCGATCACGTACGTGGAGACGCACGGCACGGGAACGCCGGTCGGCGACCCGATCGAGGTCACTGCGCTCACGCAGGCGTTCCGGACGGGCACGGACAAGACCGCGTATTGCGGCATCGGTTCACTGAAGAGCAACATCGGTCACCTCGACACCGCCGCCGGCGTGGCCGGGCTGATCAAGACCGTGCTCGCGATGCGCCATCGCAAGCTGCCGCCGAGCCTGCACTTCGAGCAGCCGAATCCGTCGATCGACTTCACCAACAGTCCGTTCTTCGTGAACGCGGCGTTGCAGGAATGGCGAAGCAGCGGGCCGCGGCGAGCGGGTGTCAGTTCGCTCGGTGTGGGCGGCACCAACGCGCACATCGTCCTCGAAGAAGCGGCCCTGCGACCGGCCTCGGGCGCGTCCCGTCCGTGGCAACTCCTGATCTCCTCGGCACGCACCAAGAGCGCGCTCGACACCGCGAGCGCGAATCTCGCCGACCATCTCGACGCCAACCGCGACCTGCCATTGGCCGACGTCGCGTTCACGCTGCAACTCGGGCGGCAGGCGCTCAAGGAGCGACGCATCGTCGTCGCCCGCACGGGTGAAGAGGCCCGCAAGCTCCTCGACACGAACGAGAAGGAGCGTGTGTTCGCCGACACCGCGAGCGAGACCGCGTCGGCAGCGTTCCTGTTCGCCGGTGGTGGAGCGCAGTACGCTGGCATGGGACGCGACCTCTACGACCGCGAGGCCGTATACCGTGCGGCGGTCGACGAGTGCCTCGGCCACCTGGAGCCGGAGCACGCGCGCGAGGTACGCGCGCTTCTACTGCCCACCAAGGGTGACGAAGCGGCAGCGAGTACGCGGCTCGAGCGGCCTTCGCTCGCGCTGCCCGCGCTGTTCACGACGCAGCTGGCGATGGCGCGCCTGCTCCAGTCCTGGGGCATCGTCCCGGACGCGATGATCGGCCACTCGATGGGCGAGTACACCGCCGCCCATCTCGCGGGCGTGTTCTCGCTCCGAGACGCCGTGCGTCTCGTGACGCTTCGCGGCCGGCTCTTCGAGAAGGTGCCGCCGGGTGCGATGTTGTCCGTCCCGCTCTCCGAAGAGGAGCTGCGGCCGCTGCTGGGCAACGAACTCTCGGTTGCAGCGGTCAACGCGCCGAATCTCTGCGTGGCATCGGGGCCCGTCGCCGCGATCGATGCGCTGGAGCAGTCCCTCGCGGCACGCGAAGTCGATGCCAAGCGCTTGCACATCGCCGTCGCCGCCCATTCGGCGATGCTGACGCCCATCCTGCAGGAGTTCGGCGCGTACTTCCGCACGATCGAGATGAAGGCGCCCACGCGCCGTTTCGTCTCGAACGAGACCGGCACCTGGATCACGGCGGCGCAGGCCACCGATCCGGACTACTGGGTGCGGCACCTCCGGAACACGGTCCGCTTCGCAGACGGCGTCGGTGAACTCGTCTCAGATCCGACGCGCGTGCTGCTCGAAGTCGGTCCCGGTCGCGTGCTCGCCACGCTCGCCAAGCAGCACCCGGCGCGCCAAGCATCACAGCTCGTGTTCAACTCCATGCGGCATTTCTCCGACGAGGGCGATGACCAACAGTTCGCACTCAGCGCGCTCGGACGCCTCTGGGCGCGCGGCGTGCGACCGGACTGGAACGCCCTGTGGAAGGACGAGGATCGGCAGCGCGTCGGCCTCCCGACATATCCGTTCGAACGACAGCGGCACTGGATCGACGCGCCGGTGGCGACGCAGTCCGCGACCCTGAGTGACGCGCGCCGTCATCGCGTCGACGATTGGTTCGCCCGGCCCTCCTGGCGGCAGACGGTCCCGCCGAGTGCGGCGACCTCCGTCGACGAGCGCGCACTGGTGTTCGTGGACGAGTCCGGCCTCGGCGAGGCGATCGCCGACCGGCTGGCGTCGTTGGGCCGCAAGGTGACCCGCGTCCGCGCGGGCCAGACCTACCAGAAGGAGAGCGACCGCATCACCGTTCAGCCGACCGATATCGGTGACCATCAGCGGCTCGTCGCGGCCCTCGTGGCTGACGGCGGCCTGCCTGCGCGTGTGGTCTTCGCGTGGACCCTCGGGGATCCGGGAACGGACGCGCTCAAGCACGGGCTCGATGCGGGGTTCCATCCGTTGATGGCCTTCGCGCAGGCGGTGAGCGCGGAGGATCCCGACGTCACCATGCAGTGGGACCTGCTGACTGCCGATGCACAGCGGCTCGGCGGCGAGGAACGGCTCGTGCCGTCGCGCGCACTCGCGATCGGCCTCATGCGCGTGCTGCCGCGCGAGTTCCCGAACGTCCGCACGCGGGCGATCGATCTGCATGTCCCGGACGCGGCGGCGGCGCGCGCACGACTCGTCGCCCTGCTGGTCGACGAACTCTGCGCTCCGCCTGAGGATGAGACGCTCGCCATCCGCGGCGCGGATCGCTACGTGCAGGAGCTCGTGCCGTTGGCGATGGGTGCGGCCGCGACGCGGCTCCGCTCCGGCGGCGTGTACGTCGTCACCGGCGGCCTCGGCGGCATCGGGTACGCGTGGGCCTCGCACCTGGCGAAGCACTATCAGGCGCGCCTGGTCCTCGTGGGCCGCAGCGCCAGCGCGAATCGCGTGGCCGCACGAGTGAAGGAACTCGAGGCGCTGGGTGCCGAGGTCGAAGTCGTGCAAGGCGACATCGCGCGGCCGGACGGCGCGCGCGCCGCTGTCGAGGCAGCGCGGTCGCGTTTCGGTACGCTGCACGGCGTCTTCCATGCCGCCGGTACGTTGGGCGACAGTCTGCTTCCGATGAAGTCGCGCAGCGACGCGGAGCGCGTGCTCGCACCGAAGGTGCAGGGCACGCTGGCTCTCGATGCGGCGATCGGGGAGCTCCCGCTCGACCTCTTCGTGCTGTTCTCGTCGGTCAGCTCGGTCGCCGGATTGGCGGGCCAGGCGGACTACGCGGCGGCGAACGCGTTCCTCGACGCCTTCGCGCATGATCGGAGTGCGCGCACCGGGCAGTTCACCGTCGCCGTGGGATGGAGCGCCTGGAAGGACGTGGGCATGGCGGCGGCCTTGGCCGGTGGCACCGCCGGCGGCGTGGGAGACACCGTGCATCCGGTGCTCGGCACGCGCCTCTCGGCCGGCGCCGAAGGCGAACTCTTCGCCGCCGAGCTCTCGGTGGCGACTCATTGGGTGCTCGCCGAGCATCGCCTGCGCGGCGGGCGCGCGCTCATCCCGGGCACGGGTTACCTCGAGATCGCACGAGCGGCGGTGGAATCGCGCCCGACCGGTCGCGCCGTGACGCTGCGCGATGTGGCGTTCATGTCGCCGTTCGTCGTCGAGGACGACGCGCCGCGCGAGCTGCGCGTGCATCTCACGGCGGGCAACGATGACCGCCGGGCGCTGGTCATCGCGGGCCGCACCGTGGGTGACGACGGTCAGGTGCACTGGCAGGAGCATGTGATGGCCTCGGTTGGGCACGCGGACGAGTCCGCCCCTGCCGCGCTCGACCTCGACGCGATCTCCGCGCGCTGCGCCGCGCGCGAGGACCGCTTCACCGGGACCGAGCCGAACCCGCACCTCGACTTCGGTCCGCGTTGGAAGAACCTACGCCGCATCCGCTACGGCGCGGGCGAAGCGCTCGCGGAGCTGGAGCTGCCGGCCGCCTACGCCGCCGACCTCGCCGAGTATCCGCTGCACCCGGCGCTGATGGACATGGCGACGGCCTGCGCCGAGGCGCTCATCCCGGGCTTCGACCCGGCCGCGGATTTCTATGTGCCGCTCTCGTACACGCGGCTCACGATGTTCGGCCCCCTGCCGCCCCGCATCCGCAGTCACGTGCGGCTCGCGCCGAGCGACTTCGACCCGAAAGAGATCGTCGTGTTCGACGTGACGATCACCGACGAGTCCGGCAGCGTACTCGTCGACATCACCGAGTTCATGATGACGCGCATCGTGGACACGGCGCAGCTGCACGAGGCCGGCGCGCGGGGTGCGCATCGTCGCTCGCACGCGAACTTCGAGCCCAGTGCCGCACCGGCGTCTCCGCCACCGATGGTCCAGGGGCTGGAGGACGCGATCGGTGCCGACGAAGGCATGCGCGCGATCGAACGCATCGTCGCGGGGCCGGCCGTACCACAGCTCTTCGCGACGCCGAAGGACGTGCGTGTGCTCGTCGCAGAACTGCGCGCGGCGCTCGCACCGAGGGCGGCCGCGCCGGCGACCAACGCGCCGGTGGTGCCGACCGTCCCGTTGCACGAGATCGAGGCGCTGCTGAGCACACACGAGGTCGTGAGCCGTTGCGTGGTGCTGCAACGCCGCAATCGCCCCGGCGAACTCAAACTGGTCGCGTACGTGGTCTTCGCACCGGGCGAACAGGCCACGGTCAGCGACCTGCGACGTTTCCTCAAGTCGAGACTGCCGGAGCATCTCGTGCCGTCGACCTTCGTCGACCTCGATGCGTTACCGACCAACCCTGACGGCTCGGT
>JBJXGK010000188.1:0-2789 GCA_046153705.1 Gemmatimonadaceae bacterium | reverse complement strand
AGGTACGACAAGGTGCGGCCGCCCACCTGCAACCCTAGACGGCCGTCGGTCACCAACTGCCGTTATGCCGAGCCCGTCCTCGCGCGTTAGCCGCGGCTCTAATCTTCTTCCGGTTGGGCGACCAACGCTATTGCAGCGGCGACGCCGGCGGCGAGAGCTGTCGGCTTGAGCAGAAGAATCAGCATCAGCGGGAAGGCCCCGAGGAGCGCCCATCCGGTTCCGGTCTCTCCAACCTGGATCAGGAGATTCCGCAACAGGAGGTGCACCGCAACCATGGTACCCACCAGCAGACCGGCTTCCAGCGGGTCGTCGCGACGGACGCGCGCCGATATCAGCGCACAGCCAACGAAGAGCGCGATGCGCACGAGAAAAACGGGGCCCGGCCACGCGGCACTGCCGGCCACCAGATGCAGCCCATCCATGCCAAGGTTGAGAGCGCAGTAGGCGCCGCCGAGACGCATCGGCGACGCCCAACGCGGTAGAGCGCGCAGTTCTCGGCGGCTCATCACGCTCCAAAGACCATCGGTGCACTCTCCCGTGAGCTACGCGCGCGCTTCGGCATAACGTCAGGTTGTGCTGCGGCCGCTTTCACAAAACGCAGGTGGGCGGCCGCACCGTACCGAAAGGTACGACAGAGCGCGGCCGCCCACCTGCTTCCCTAACGCGGCCGTCTGCACCAACTGCCGTTAGCCCGTTGTCGGCTTCGGGCGCTGCATCCCTCATGCGGCACTCGCGACTCGCCACCAGGTAGGCGAGAAGGTCGACTCGTCAGCTTGGAGGCCGCGCGCTCGTTCGACCGTTGAACACGAGGTCCGGGACGGCCTGATTGAGTGTGCGCCTCCAACGCTTCGATAGGTCGTTACTGGCCCACACGATGACGACTCGTTCCTTCGGAAAATAGAGCAGTTGCGACGCGAAGTCGTCAGACCCTCCCCCTTTGGCGATGAGCGCTCGACTCGAGTCGGAGCCGGCGGTGTAACGCCAACCAAACGCCTCTTGCGCGGGTGCCGGCGGATCGGTGAACAACAGCGACCTGAAGCGGGCGTCAAACGCTCGGCCTGACTCGACGAAGAGGAGCCACCGATAGACGTCGCCCACGGTGCACCAGACTCCGCCCGCGCCAATCGTTCCCCAACCGTACGGATTCGCTGGACCCGGCACTCGATGGGATGGTCCCGCGACGTACCCGCGTGCGAATCTCGAATCGCTCGCCGGCACCTCGTCGCGGAAAAGTGCTGTCCGCATCCCTGCGGGGGTAAAAATGCGTCGTCGCACGTAGGACTCGAACGACTCTCCGCTGACGGACTCGACGATCGCCGCAAGCACTGAGAATCCAGCATTCGTGTAGCGGTAGGCAACGCCCGCGGCAGACTCCCGCGGTGCCTTGCCGACATCGCGAAGGAATGCTTCGCGCGACTCGCTTGCGAGGCTAGTGCCTGCGGGCACCAGGCCCGCAGTGTGCAGGCCAAGGTGGCGTATCGTCGCCTCAGGCTTCGCGACAGCGAAAGCGCCAAGATGGCGTTCCACGGAGTCATCGAGCGACAGTCGTCCGTCGCCAGCCAGCTGAAGGACACTCACGCCCGTGAACATCTTGGTCATCGAGTTCATCTCGAACCGCGTATCCGGCGCATTTCGCGTGCTGTCGGTATCGGTGGCGCGGCCATAGCCCTTCAACAGCACCACTCGTTGGTCGCGCACGACCAGCAGCGTACCCGAGAAACCCTGGCTGGCATACAGCGTCATCTGTGCGTCGATGAGCGCGCCAGTGGGTCCATCAACTCGCTCCGTCCCGAGCGAATCCGGCACCGCTGCGCTTTGGGCAGTGATCATCCCGGGAAGGAGAGCGCTGAGGCTACCGATCTTCAGGAATCGCGCGACTGTAGTCATGCTCCCAGTGCCCTCCAATCGGGCTAACGTTTGGTTGTGCCGTGACCGCTTTCATAAAATGCAGGTGAGCGGCCGCGCGCTACCGAAAGGTACGACAGAGCGCGGCCGCTCACCCGCTTCCCTGACGCGGTCATCGGCACCAACCTTCGGTAGACCGCAGTCTTCACCGCGCAGCAGTTACGGAACAGGCAGCGAGACATGGAATGGACTGCTGGTGAGGTGCTCACGCCCCATGAGATAAACGACGACCATTCGCCCTTCGAACGATCCGAGGGCGGGGTCGCTCCGCGACCTAGGCGACCCGCGTAGCCGCAGCGTGTCGACCCGCACTTCGCCGGGACGCACGCGGAGACCAACGCCCCCTCCCGTGCAGGCCCACCCGGGATTGTACGCGCTCGACCCGTCATTGCCGCCGGCAACGAAATAGATCGGCGTCGCGGCAGTCGGGCCACATCGGTCGAGTTCGATCGTCGTCCGGCCGGTGTTGATGAGTCGTAGCGGCACGTTGAGCGTGTAGTAGCCGCCGCCCATAGACACGGCGACGTAAGCAGTGTCGAGCGGGTGAAGCTCAGCAACCAACTCAGGCGCCACGGATTGGCGGCAGCCGACGGCAACCGCGATCAGCAGCATTGACGCACAAACACGCAATCGCATGCTCACCTGCATGAGGAGTTGGTGGATCTCACCGCATTACCCAGCGCATGTGGTCCTTGTGACGCGCCAGTCGGTCTAACGTCAAGTTGTGCTGTGGACGCTTCAATAATGCGGCCGCGGAGCGGCCGCCATCAATAGCGCGACCAGGATCTTGCTCCACTTTCGTTGACACCTTGGAGCTAGGCCACGCGCCGCTCGAAGTCAATCGGCGAACGGTAGGCGAGGGCCGAGTGAGCCCGGATCGTGTT
>JBJXGK010000156.1:0-12515 GCA_046153705.1 Gemmatimonadaceae bacterium | reverse complement strand
AGCGTCACGCCGGTGCCGAGTGAACCGAATCCCAACCAACGCAGACGCCGTTCCGAACCCTCGTAGTCCTTGCGGCCAGTGGCGTGGTGCTCCTCTCGCAACGTCGTGACTTCACTCTGGAACGCGGTGTCGAGGTCACGTCGATCGAATCCCAAACGCAGCAGGCGGCCTGCGGCGGTCGCCATCACCGAGAACGGCATGAGCCCGAACACCGTGGCCGCCGTGAGCAGCGCGACCACCGGCCCCGCGAGTATCCCGATACCGAAGGTCGCGCCGAGCCCGACGTACGCCGTGACCGCGATGGTCGGTCCGCCGAACCGTCCTTCACGCTTCACGAACGCGCGCAGCGCCGGCGGCACATCGCGTCGCACTTCCACTGCGCCGTCCAGTCGCTCGGCAAACACGGTCGCATTCGTCGGTCGCGACTCCGGTTCCTTCGCCAAACACGTCTCGATGAGCGTGGCCACCCGACGCGGCACCGCCGCGCCGGCGGCCGCCAACATCGGCACCGGCGACGCCACCTGCTGCGCCAACACATCCACCGGCCGCGTTCCTTGGAACGGCGGCCGGCCGGTGAATGCGAAGAACGCCGTCGCTCCGAGCGCATACAGATCGCTGCGCGCGTCGACCGGCTTCCCCATCGTCTGCTCGGGGCTCATGTACTCCGGCGTGCCGACCACGGCCGTGTCTTCGCCGGGTTCACCCGCAGCCGCAATGCCGAAGTCCGTCACCAGCGCGCGCCCACTCCCACGCTCGATGAGGATGTTCTCGGGCTTCACATCGCGATGCACCAAGCCGTTCGCATGCGCGTGGCCGAGCGCCCATGCCACCTCGCGCAGCAGGCGACTCCCTTCTGAGACGGGCAGTGGCCCACGGGCGCGCACGCGGTCACCAAGCGTCTCGCCATCCACGTACGCCATCGTATAGAAGACGAACTGATCGACTTCGTCCACAGCGAAGATCTGCACGATGTGCGGATGCGAAAGCCGCGCGGCCATTCGCGCCTCGCGCAGGAAGGCCCCGCGTCGTTCATCGTCGTAGGCGCGCTCCGGTGGCAGCACCTTGATGGCGACCAGGCGATCGAGCTGCACCTCACGCGCCAGGTACACGACACCCATCCCACCACGCCCCAGCTCTCGTTCGATGGAGAACCGACCCGCCACCGCGAGTTGGAACTCGAGGAGGACCGGGTCGACCTTCGTGCCCGAACGCGGCATGGCGAACCGCCTTAAGCGAGGAGGTCGGTGACGAGAGAGGACGTGTGCGTGACCAGCGAGATCACCTTCTCGTACGGCATGCGAGTCGGGCCGATCACCCCAATCACCCCGGTCAGGCTACCGGCCCGGTACTCCGCCGTCACCAGCGTGAACCCTCCGAGGAGCGCCGAGCCGTGTTCATCGCCGATGGTGATGGAGACGCCTGGACTCGACGCCCGGTCCCGCAAGACTGCTCCAAGCTGCGTACGGGTTTCCGTGAGCGTCAATAGCCGCTTCATCGACTCGCCGGAGGCGAACTCCGGCTTCTCCGCCAGCAGCGACGCCTGGCCAAGCACCACGGTCTCCTCCTCCGGCCCGGCGGCGACCTCGAACAGCTGCTCGCCTTCCTGAATGAAGATGTTCAGCAACTCGGTCGCGCCCGCCACGGCCGACGCATCTCGCAAACGCGACCCCAGCGTCGAGCGGATCTCGGAGAGCGACAACCCAGCGAGCCGCCCATTCAAGACCTCCTGAACCTCGGCGATCGCGTTGTCGGCGATCTCTCCACCGATTTCGATGAAGATGGTACGCACCGTCCCGCCGCGGAGTGTCAACACAAGGATGAGCTTCTCGGACGAGAGGCGGACGAGCTCCAGCTTCTGAAGAATCGTCTGGTCAAGACGTGGTCCGAGCGCCAGGCCGAGTTCCTGCGTGAGGACGCCCAGACTCTGCGCTGCTCTCCTCAGGATGTTCTCGATGGCTGAGCCGCCGGCACCGATCTGCTCGGCGAGTCGGTCGCGCTCCACAGCCGCCAAGGGCTCGACGCGGATGAGGGCGTCCACGTAAACGCGGTACGCCTTCTCGGTCGGAATACGCCCCGCAGAGGTATGCGGGTGAAAGAGGAACCCCTTTTCCTCCAAGTCCGCCATGGTGTTGCGGATGGTCGCCGGCGACACCCCGAGACCGAACCGACGAGAGATCATGCGCGACCCGGCGGGCTCAGCGGTCTCGACGTACGACCGAACCACAGCCTCAAGGACGCGGCGCTCTCGTTCATTGAGTTCGTTGAGTGCCATAAGTGTAAGATTAGGAAGGACTTCGGAGCGCTGTCAAGGACGTCGCGAGCGCGTCGAGCCGCAGCCATCCAAGCGCGGTCAGCTTGAGGCGCGAATCGATGAGCTCCGCCCAACCGGATTCGATCCACGGAGTAACCGTCGTAAGTTCATTTTGACGGATAGCGAGCCCATCGACTGTGCGCAGCCCTAGATATACCCGCTCGGCCTCACGGTTATCCGCCGACAGCGTCTCGCTTCCCTCGATCGGGTCTTCGCCGCCATCCAGCTGCCTCTGCCAGGCGGCGTACGACGGGGTATTCCAGCGCCGAACTTCACCATCGAACCCATGCGCAGAGGGCCCAAGGCCGAGATAAGGAACGCCCTCCCAATACGAGGAGTTGTGGCGGGCCCGGTGCCCCGGAAGGCCGTAGTTGGAGACTTCGTAGTGCTCGAACCCAGCCGCGCCGAGCGTCCGGTGGGCCTCGAGGAACTCGGACTCGTAGCGCTCGTCGTCAGCCGCGACGACCTCGCCGCGCTCCGTCCACCGTCCTAGTGGCGTTTTTGGCTCGACGGTCAGACCGTACAGCGAGACGTGGGTGGGCCGCAGAGCAAGCGCCCGATCAAGGTCGTTCGTCCAGCTCCGACTCAAGTGTCCAGGAAGGGCGAAAATGAGGTCCACCGAGACATCCTCGATCCCAGCCGATCGGAGAATATCGACGGCTCGTCCAGGTATTTCTGCGTCGTGTCCGCGGTGCATCCACCCCAGGACTCCAGCATCGAAGGACTGGACTCCAAGCGACACGCGATTGACGCCGGCCGCCCGCCACAGGGTTGCAGCGTCGCGGGTGACGTCCTCGGGGTTGGCCTCGATCGTGACCTCAAGGTCCAGCGAATCCGTCGACATCTTTTCAACATTAAAATGCCTTAGCAGTCGCGACACTAGGTTTTCCACACCGTCCCCACCAAGCTTCGATGGAGTTCCGCCACCAAGATAGATGGTGCGAACGGGATCGTTGGTCGGATCAATGGATCGCGTTGCGAGCTCGGCCATAATGGCGTCATTGAAACGAGCCACGGGGACAACTCGGCGGACCGAGATCGCGAAATCGCAGTACGAGCAGCGCCGGCCACAGAAGGGAACGTGGACGTAGACGTGGCGATAGATAGCCTGACTGTGGCTCAATCGAAGCGCTCGATGTGGAAAAGTACTGGATGTGGATAAACGACGCGACCAGTTCTCGACCGGGACGACTGTAGAGCGGAGCGAAGCGCGATCCAGACGAGAGTTGAACTGAGTCCACAAGTTGAGAAAGACTTAAAGTACTTTCTCAAACTATCTATTAACAATGCTTTAATTGCGATCGTGTCATTTACTTTGTCACACTATTCCCTGCGCTAGATCTGACCCGCTCCGGGAAGAACTCGCCGAGCGAAGTTCCGGGTATCCGGACGGCCGCGTGGATCGATGCGGGTGGACATACGCGACTTAGAAGAGAGTCGCTCGACGGTGAGCTTCGAATCGTCGCGTCGGATCGGAGCGACGGAGCTCGAGCAAACCACGATCATCCTCTCGCCACTCTCCAGGGCGCGTGGTGGTACCCTGCCCCATCAGGAGACCCTCTCCCGGACTTTCGAGTCCGCTTCGCCACTTCGTTCCGATGCGTCGTATTGACAGGCCACAAGATACCCCGATCGACGAGAGGTCAGCTGCTGCTCCGCCCGTTCTCGCCACAAAGCGGCATGCGCGGCCAGCAAGCGTCGTAGTTGAACCAGAGACATCACTTATCTGACGCCAGCTTATACTAGACGACTTGTGCACAACGCCCAACTACCACCGGCCTAGCTCGTTTCTCAGCAACGACTCCGAGTACCCTCGAACATCACTCACATTGTCCGTCCCGGGCAGCGGAGCTGACGCTCCCCAGGTCACCGACTGCTCGGGCCGGTGTACCGGGACGGCGCGCTCCCAGTGTTCCATTACACCCTTTTCGCTTCGTCCAGGACCGATACTGAACAACGCAAGAAGATCCGCTACCTCGGCGATCACCTGCGCTCCATCCCGGATGAGCTGATTCGACCCCTGCGCCGTCGTCTCGTCGACCCGTCCGGGAACCGCAGCGACCGTTCGTCCGAGCTCCAGAGCCTGAGTCGCGGTATTGATCGCGCCGGACTTGAACGGCGCCTCCACGACTACTGTCACCTGACAGAGTGCCGCGATGAGGCGGTTTCGGCGAGGGAAACACCCGGGCGTCGCACCGGTTCCCGGCTCCATCTCGGAGAGCACGGTTCCTCGCGCTACGAGCGCGGCATGGAGCGTCCGATGCGAGGCTGGGTAGGGTACGTCCACTCCGGTCCCCTGCACACCGATGGTACGTCCACCAGCCTGCAGCGCCGCTCGGTGGGCCGCCGCGTCGATTCCGCGCGCGAGGCCGCTCACCACGACCAGCCCTGCCCGTACGGCCACCGTCGCTAGCCGCTCCGCTATGCGGATACCGTACGGCGAGGCCTCGCGGGTACCCACGATCGCCACATGCCGCCCGGGTGCGGCCTCCATCGCGCTCGGATCGCCCATGCACCACAAGCCCGCCGGCCGGCGCGGAAGATCGCCGAATGTCGCAGGAAGCTCCTCGGCCGTCAGCCAGCGCGCCGATGCGGAGCTCCGCGGCCCGTTCACCCGGCCGCCTTCCGCATCTCGAGGAGCTTGGACCACCACGCCGCCTTGAGTTCATCAAGCCCGATCCGTCCCGCCGCAGAGATCGACCACATGCCGAAAGCTCTGCCGGGATTGATCTCCGGCACGTAGTGCTCGCCCAGCAGGTCGAGCTTGGTGAAGACCACACAATGCGGCTTCCCCGCCAACTCCGGCGAGTACTGCTCGATCTCGCGGCGCAGCTGGTCGTACTCTGCCTGCCAGTCCATGGCGTCAATGGGGATCATGAACGCCAGCAAGCGCGTGCGCTCGATATGGCGCAGGAACTGGAGGCCCAGTCCTTTGCCTTCGTGCGCCCCTTCGATGATGCCCGGGATATCGGCGACCACGAACGTGCGCGAGTCGCTCAGCTGGACCACCCCGAGGTTGGGTTGCAACGTCGTGAACGGGTAGTCGGCGATCTTGGGGCGGGCCGCGGAGATGACGGAGAGCAGTGTCGATTTGCCCGCGTTCGGCTGGCCGACCAGACCGATGTCGGCGATGAGCTTGAGCTCGAACTCGAGCGTCCGCATCTCGCCTTCTTCGCCGGGCTGCCACTCGCGTGGGGCCTGGTGTGTGGCAGTGGCGAAGAAGCTGTTGCCCTTGCCGCCGCGGCCACCCTTGGCGACCCGCATCTCCTGGCCGTGCTCGAGGATCTCCCCCAGACGCTCCCCAGTGTCCCGGTCCCGGATCACGGTGCCCGGAGGGACCGGCAGCAGGATATCCGACCCGGAGCGGCCCGTCTTGTTGGACCCCATGCCGTGTTCGCCACGCTCCGCCTCCCAGTGGTCCCGGTAGGTGAAGTCGAGCAGCGTGGCGAGATTGGAATCCCCGCGCACGATGACATCACCGCCCTTGCCTCCCTCACCACCGTCGGGCCCGCCCATGGGGGCGAACTTCTCGCGACGGAACGAGGTGCAGCCGGAGCCGCCGGTGCCGGCAGTCACTCGGACGGTTACAAGATCGATGAACATGGACGAGGATGGCGGACTGAGGATGGCGGGCGGCGGATACTGCGAATGGCAGAGGGCGGAGCCCTCACTGCGAACAGGCGACCGCCGAGGCTGCTGCTAGGCGCGACCGCCCGATTTGCCGAGCACGCGCTGTAGTAAGAGTAGTGCCTTGAGGCGGTCGTCGGTGGGGGTCACGCCCTCCAACGACTCCAGCACCGCGCGCACGAGGGCGGCGTCGGCACCTGCATTGAGGCTGCCGTGCAGGTGCGAGTGCAGCTGGCGCTCCTGACCCGACGCGACGCAGGCGGCCACGATGCAGAGTTCGCGCTCGAGCAACGGCATCGCCGGCCGCGAGAGGATCTTGCCGTAGCCTTCGACGATCATCCACTCGTCCAACTCCGGGTGCAGCGCCTCGATGTTGTGGCGCAGCTTCTCGAAGAACTCCCCGTACACGATCGCGCAGGTGCGCTCGCCGTCGACGCGCCATCGTGCGGGGTCGGCTTGGGACACGCTCTCCCGCAGTGGCGCCGCCACCCCGGAGATGCGGCGCCACTCGCGCGTCGCATTCAGCGTGCGAGGGAATCCACAGAAGAGATACGATTGCAACAGGAGCTCCTCGACCCACGCGGTCGGCGTGCCGGCCGACACACATTCGGTCGCGCCCGCGCGCATCGCCTCTTCGGTCCCCCCGGCGATCCGGGCGGCGAACCGGACGAGAGCGGCGCGCCCTGCGTCGAGGGGCACAGTACGCGCGTCGGATGCTCCAGGCGGCATCGATCTACCGCGACGCGGAGCGGACCGACGCGACCGCGCGCACTTCACCCACGCGCTCGCCGCGCGTGTTCCGCACCGGGCGCTGCGCGAACTCGACGAGTCGCGGCGGAAGCTCGCTCGGGAGGACGCCGAGCTGCTGCAGTGCGGTGAGCACAGCGATGTGCTGCGCGCGCTGCGCGCCATCCTCGACCTTGATGGCAAGACCGATGCCGGTCGCCGGCACGGCCACCGAGTGTACCCCTTCGGCACCGACCTTCGCGATCACCTCACCGTCGGTCTCCTGCATCAGCACGGTATCGAACCGGTCCGTGCCGCCGAGCAGGTGGGGATGCGCGCGGATCGCGGCGGCGACGCGCGCCGGCTGTTCTTCACCGGCCGCGACCGCGCGGCCCCAACGCGCATACGCGAGCGCCATCCGATCGAGCGCGAGGCCCATGACCGCGACGCCACAGCCATCGACCGCCACGTGCATATCGTCGAGCGGAACGCCGGTCCAAGCGGAGACCTCGCCAAGGCAGGCGCGCTGCACGGGATGGTCGGTCTGCTCATAGCCGCGTGTGGCCCAACCGGCGTGCTTGGCGCGCGCGAGCATCGCGGCGTGTTTGCCGCTGCAGTTGTTGTGCAGTCGGGTCAGCGAGGCGCCGCTCTCGCGCCAGAGCTTCACGCCGCGCGATGACAGCGGCTCATGGACACCGCAGGCAAGGTCACCCTCTTCGAGCCCGAGCGACGCGAGCATGCGTGCGGCGATGGCGACGTGTTCGGGCTCGCCACCGTGCGAAGCCACCGCGAGCGCGAGTTCCTCATCGCCCCACCCGGTCTTGGCGAGTCCGCCATCGACGAGGAACGGGATGACCTGGAAGAACTTCGCGCAGGAGCGCCACATCGACACCATCTGCGCGTCGCGAGCGGCGGCGATCAATGCCTCGTCGGCGCCGATGACGGCCGCGTGGACGCGATGCAACGACTCGACCACGTCACCGCGCGTCACTTCCACATCGAGGTTCAGTGCCAGCATACCCTCAATGCTAACGGGACTGGGACGGAGGGCGAAGGGTGTCCGCGCGGGCACTCACGCCGGCGGCGACGCGCGCCAGCAGCGCGTCCCTGGTGTTCAGGGTGGGGTCGTCGAGCACCTGTTCCAGCAGCGACGAGAGCGTGTCGCCGATCGCGCGCCCGGCGCTGACGCCTGCAGCGTGCAGATCCTCACCGTCGACGGCGAGGTCGGCGACCGTGAGTGGATCGCGCCAGGCGATGCGGAGCGCTCTGCGGTACAGCGCGCGCGCCGTGCGACCGGCGCCGCCGCCCGCCGCCTCGCTTGGTGCCGAGCCACCGAGCGCTGCCCCGGCAGCCTCGGCCGCCGCTCGCGCGCCGAGCAAACGCGCGACGGCGGGCACAGCGAGTCGACCCACACGGGCGATCCGGCGGCGAAGATCCGCGTCGCTGAAGCGGGTGCCTTTTGCAACCGAGTCGAGCGACATGGCCCCGAGCGCCTCCGCCCAGGCGACCGTCGCCTTCACCTCGACGTTGCTGTACTTCAGATGCTTGAGCGTCTTCTCGAGGTCGCGTGGCGGGGCCTGCCCGGGCTCGACGAACAACGCCGCCAGGCGCACGCTGCGCCGATCGGGTCGCCCACGCAGCCCTGGACGCGCCAAGTGATCGATCGCCGCGAAGCGTTCACGGGGCGCCTGAGCGAGCGCGGGCACCAGCGCCGCAAAGATGCCCGCCGCGCGGTAGCGCTCGAGCGTCGCGGACGGTGCGGCCACCTGCTCCATCACCTTCTCCAACTCCTGCTTCACCCGCTCCATCGACAGCCGGCCAAGATGCGGCGCGCTCTCGCGGACGGCGTCCCAGGTGGCGGGGTCGATCGCGAACGCGAACCGCCCCGCGAACCGCAGCGCGCGAAGGGCGCGCAACCGGTCCTCACGCATCCGCTCAGCAGGCTCACCCACCGCACGAACGATCTTGGCCTCAAGGTCACGGCGTCCGTGGAACGGATCACGCAACTCCAGCCGCTCGGGGTGCAGCGCGATCGCATTGATGGTGAAGTCGCGCCGCGCGAGGTCCTCGTCGAGCGAGGCGCCGTATCGCACCACGGCATGACGCCCGTCGGTCTCGACATCGTGCCGGAAGGTCGTGACCTCGTGCAGCACGCCATCGCGGTCGAGCACGCCCACCGTGCCGAACTTGATGCCCACCGGCACGGTGCGACGGAACAGCTTCTGCACCTGCTCCGGGTGCGCCGACGTCGCGATGTCCCAATCGAGCGTCTCGATGCCCAAGAGGGCATCACGCACGGCGCCGCCCACACACCACGCCTCGTGCCCGTGTTTCTCGAGCGTGGCGCAGATGTCGCGGATGGACTGCGGCGGATGGACGCGGGTGGTCACTCCTCAAAGATGTCCGCACGTGGCTTGCGCACGACAGTCCCCAGCACGAGTCCGCCGAGGATGATCGCACCGCCGATGAGCGTCCACGCACCGGGCCGCTCCGAGATACCCGGCAGGAACGCCGCGAGCAGCGTCGCGCCCACCGGCTCGGCGAGGATGGCGAGACTCACCACGTAGGCGGGCACGTATCGCAGCGACCAGTTGAACCCCGTGTGGCCGAGCAGCATCGGGCCGATGGCGATGCCGGCGAAGATCAGCAACTCGCGCGGCGGCTGGGGCCAGAGCGGTTGGCCACTGAGCGACGCGAGCGAGACCACGACGAGGAAACACGCGCCGTAGACCAGGCCGACGTACGTCCACAGGGAGAGTCGCTGTCGCAGGTCGCGCCCGACCAAGTAGTACACGCCCACCGTGAGTGCCCCGATGAAGGCGAGCAGGTCGCCCACGAGCGCATCTTCGGCGCGGAGGCCCGGCCCCGCGTCGCCGAGCGCGACGACCACGCCGCCGAGCATCGCGACGATGAGCCCGACGACCTGCTGGCGCGCTGGGCGCTCGCGCAACCATAGCGCCGAGCCCGTGACGATGACGATGGGATGCAGGTTCACCAGCACGACACTCGCCGCGACGGTGGTCAGCGAGACGGACGCGATCCAAGCCCAGAAGTGGAACGCGAGCATGGTGCCGGTGAAGAGCGCCACAGCCAGATCGCGACGGGAGAGCGTGCGGTACTCGCGCCAGCTCCGCGTGACGGTGAGGGCCACCGCGACGACCACGAGGGTGAGCCCAAGACGCCACGCCGCGATGGCGAGCGGTGCCGCGCCGGAGAGACGCGCGAGCGGCCCGCTGGTGGAGATGCCGAGGATCGCGACCGCGAGGACGACCGGGAGGATCTTCGGAGGTTGGCCGTGGCGCACCGCGGGAGTTTACGCATCTTTCGTCCCATGCCGAAAGCCCTGATCCCGCGCGACCGTCTCGCCGCGCTCCTCGCGGCGCCTGCCAGACACCACACCCGCATCGCCATCCTCGGCGACGCGATGCTCGACCTCTACCTGCGGGGCGATGTGGAACGCATCTCGCCCGAGGCACCGGTACCGGTGGTGCGCGTGCGCGAACGAAAGGAAGCGCTCGGGGGCGCGGCGAACGTGGCGGCCAACACCGCCGCGTTGGGTGCACGCACCGAGCTGGTCGCGGCGATCGGCGCTGACAGCAACGGTGCGCGCGTGCAGGCCATGCTCACCGCGATCGGCGCCGACCCGCGTGGCTTGATCGTGACCACTCGCCCGACCACCACCAAGACCCGCGTGGTCGCGCGCGGCCAGCAAGTGGTGCGAGTCGACGAAGAAGTGGATACGGATCTCGTGGGCGCCGAGGTGGACGCGTTGCACGCCGCCGTCGACCGCGCGGTGGCCGATGCCGATGCGCTCGTGCTCGAGGACTACAACAAGGGTGTGCTGGTGGAGTCGGTGATCCGCCGCGCGATCACGGCGGCGAACAAGAAGGGGATCCCGGTGGTCGTGGACCCCAAGTACCGGAACTTCTTCGCATACCGCGGGGCGACCGTCTTCAAGCCCAACCGTCGCGAACTCGAGGCCGCGCTCGGCGCTGCCGTGGATCTCGAACACCCCGAAGCGTTGCCCGCGGTCCTGTCGAGACTCGGCGCCGAGCGCCTCTTGCTCACGCTGAGCGAACGCGGCATGGCGTTGATCGAACCCGATGGCCAGATCCACCGCATCCCGACGATGGCGCGCGAGGTGTTCGATGTGGTCGGCGCCGGGGACACGGTGACAGCTTGGCTCGCCGCGATGCTGGCGTGCGGTGCGACGCCGTTGGAGGCCGCGGTGATCGCGAACTTCGCGGCGGGGATCGAGGTGGGAAAGGCGGGGGCGGCGACGGTGGAGCCGGGGGAGATTCTGGCGTACTACGATGAGACGGCGCTCTGAGTTGTGAGTGGTGAGACGTGAGTAAATGCGATGCGGGGGCGTCCGCGGCCAAACTTCTCACATCTGTTTCCGCACCCCGGCCAACCCTTCCTGCACCTCTCTTGTGAGCGCGGCGCGGAATCGCGCCGAGTCGAACCGCTCGGCATTGGTGCGGCAGGCTTCGGCGGAAGGAGGAGTGGTTAGGGCCTCGAACCGGCGGATACCTTCGGCGATCGTGCTCGGCTGATCATCGGGGAAGAACTGGCCCGTGCGGTCGGTGCCTTCGTAGCCGTTGACCGTCTCCAGTGCCCCGCCCTGCCCGAGTGCGACCACCGGCGTGCCGCACGCTTGTGCTTCGAGCGGCACGATGCCGAAGTCCTCGTCGGCGGCGAATACCAATGCGCGGGCGCGGCGGAACCAGTCGCGCATCGCTTCGCGCGAGAGTTCGCCGAGCAGCGAGATATTGGGCGCGCCGGTGGCAAGTTCCTTGAGGCGGGCGTGCTGCGGTCCGTCGCCGATCACGATCAGTCGGCGCTCGGGGAGCGCACGAAACGCCTCGACGATGCGATCGATCCGCTTGTACGGGACCTGGCGACTGGCCGTGACGTAGATGTGCGGCTCGCGCGCGACGGAGCGGTCGGGGGTGAAGAACTCCAGATCCACCGGCGGATGGATCACGACGAAGTCGCGACCGTAGTTGCGCCGCACACGTTCACCCACATAGCGGGAGTTCACGACGAAGCGATCGACCCGTTCAGCGACGGCGAGATCCCATTTGCGGATGCGCTCGAGCAGCGTACGCGCCACCGCAGCCTTCACGCCGCGGATCCCGTGGTCCTCGAGGTAGGCCTCGCGTTTGTCCCATGCGTAGCGCATGGGGGAGTGGCAGTAGCAGAGATGGAACTGCCCCGCCTGTTTGCGGATGCCCTTGGCCACCGAGTGGTGGCTCGAGATGATGACGTCCGCCGACGAGAGATCGAGCGTCCCGATGGCATGCACCATCACCGGCAGCAGCGAGCGGTACCGGGTGCCGATATCAGGGAGCTTCTGCAGGTAGCTCGTGACCGACGGCGTGCTCGAGATGCGCGCGCGGTCGTCGGGCCGCATGGTGTCGAACAGCGTATAGAGCGTTGCCTCGGGGAACGTCGCGAGGATCTCGCGCACGACCAACTCGGCGCCGCCGAGCTGGTTGAGCCAGTCGACGACGACGGCGACTTTGGGCGAGGCGTTGGTTCCGGGCACGAGAGGAAGATATGCCCTGCTTGCCCGGGCGGGCTCGGTCGGCGAGACTTCCGGGGCGGGCCCATAGCTCAGCGGTTAGAGCGGCGGACTCATAATCCGAAGTGCGCAGGTTCGAATCCTGCTGGGCCCATGCGCATGGCAGGTGAGAGGGGTGAGATGGGAGGTGGAAGGGACTGCGGGACACTTGAGGCGCGCATCTCGCTCGGCTACATTCCGTGGTTCAGGGCGCGTAGCTCAGCTGGTTAGAGCGCTGCTTTCACACAGCAGAGGTCGGGGGTTCGAGTCCCTCCGCGCCCATCG
>JBJXGK010000147.1:0-32383 GCA_046153705.1 Gemmatimonadaceae bacterium | reverse complement strand
GCGCAGTCGCTGGGCCAGGACCCCTTCGAGCTCGCGGTGGCCATGCTGCGCCGCAACAACGGTTCGGTGGGCATGATCGGCTTCGCGATGAGCGAGGAGAACTTGGAGCGCATCCTGCAGCACGAGTGGGGCATGATGGCGAGCGACGGCGCATCACTCGCCGCGAGCGGCCCCGCGCGGCGCGGTGTGCCGCATCCGCGTGGCGCGGGGAGCTTCGCGCGGGTGCTCGGCCGCTACGTGCGTGAACGCAAGGCGCTCACGTTGGAGCAGGCGGTGCGCAAGATGAGCGCGCTTCCGGCGTCTCGTGTGGGGCTCAGCGATCGCGGCGCCATCAGGGAGGGCGGCTACGCCGACCTCACGGTGTTCGATGCGAACCGTGTGAGCGACCGCGCCGACTTCGCGAACCCGTTCCAGTACGCCGAGGGCTTCAAGGCGACGATCGTGAACGGGGGAGTGGGGCTGCTCGACGGCGCGCGAGGAGAGAGAACCGGCCGAGCGATCGTGCGAAAGGGCTGAGCGAGGGAAACTGCAACGGCGCTGTGCGTCGCGAGTCGTGAGCCGTAAGTGAAGGGCGACGAGGCGGCCCCGCATCGCCGTTACTCACCGTTTACAGCTCAAAGCTCACGGCGCCGTTCTCACCTCCAGATCTCGATCCCCCCAGCCTGCTGCCCCACTTCCACCGTCGCCACCACCTTGAGCGAAATCAGATCGATGATGTCGACCGTGCTCTTCTCCGACCCCACGCCTTCGTTGCTCACGAACGCATACCGATCATCGTCGGTGATCGCGACGCCATGCACCACCCGCCGCGTCGTCGCGATGCGGGCGAGCTCCTTGCCGCTCCTGGTATCGAACACCGACACCGACTGGCCGCGCTTGTTCGTGGCGACGAGTCTGGTCCCGTCGCGGGTGATGCCGAGGTTGTAGACGCCATCCCCGGCCGGGATGCGACGCACCAGCGACCACTTCGCGACATCGATCTCCACCAGCTCGCTCGACTTGTTGCACGCCACCCAGACGCGCGTGCCGTCCGCGCTCGGTTGCGCCCAGGTCGGTGAGCAACCCACATCGCCGGGCTTGGGCGGCTCCATGCCGTGACCGCCCATGTCGTGCCCGGCATGCGCAGCGGGCGCAGCATTGGCCTCTGCCCCCCGCACCGGTGGCGCGCCGTCCATCCCCATCTCCTTCCCCGCAGTGAGGAAGAAATGGCGCGCCACCTCGAACCTGCGCGTGTCGATCTCCACCAGCTCCTCATCCATCATGCAGGCCGAGTAATGCTTGGTGCCTGCTGGGTTCAGCCGCGACCCGTGTGGCATCGTGCAGGTGGTGATGCGCGCTACTTCGAGCATCTCTCCCGTCTCGACCACCGAGACGCTCGACGCGACCATCTCCCCGTGCAGATTGAAGTTCACCACCCAGGCGTACCAGCCATCCGGGCTCACCTGGACGGTCGCCGGGAAGTTGCCGAGCACGGCACGCCCGATCGGTTCGTCGCGCGAGGCGTCGTACTTCCAGAGCGAACCACCGGGCAGGCCGTGTGCGGTGCTGATGAAGTAATGCCGCTTGTCCGGGGACACCGCGACGCCGTGCGGACCGTCCGGGTCGATGATCGAGAGCCCCACGGTCGCCTTGCGTTCGACGCGCGCGCCCGAGGGACCGAACGTGATCAGCGCTACTTCGTCGACCGACTCCGACACGACGAACGCGCGATATTCACGCGACTGCGCCGCGGCGGTCGCCGACCAAGCGACCGCCACGGTCCCCGCGAAGAGCGCGCGCCGGCCCCAGCCGCGCGCCCACGCTGCAGCCCGACGTCCCATCACGGAACGACCGTGCTCTTCGGCTCGATGCGCACGATCCAGAGCCCGTTGTACATGTCGTTCACGTACGCGAGTCCATCCCGCACCACCACGCCCCACGTCATGGCCTGGCTCTTCACGAAGCCGTTCGCGTCGGCGGTGTTGAGGTGGCCGATCTCGCGGCCCTGTGCGCGCAGGTCACCGCGCAGCTCACCCCCGATGTCGAACACGCGGAACCCACCGTTGTACGCACCGATGTAGAGCGAATCGCCGGCGATCCATACGTTGTGCACGCCGCCGAACTCCGGCTCGTAGAACGCCACCGCGCGCGGCTTGTCGATGTTGCTGATGTCGACGACCTGCAAACGTCCGTATGCCCGCCCGGCAGCCGCCTGCGGCGCACCCTTCACGCCACTGGCCGGGAACACCTCGTCGGCGATGAACACGTAGTCCTTATGGCGCCACGCCGTGTGTGTGCCGCGGATGAACCCCGAGCCACCGTCGGCTTCGACGTTCCGGTAGAGCGAGTTGAGATCGTACTTGAACTGCGATACCATCACCGGCTTGGACGGCGTGCCGCCGCGGATGCCATTGCCCACGTCGAGGATCACGAGCCCGTCGTTCCACCACGAGCCGTAGAGCAGACCATCCTGCACGTCGATGTCATGCAGCGTGCGGCCCACGTCCGGGCGGTTCTCGGTCTTCCACTGCGCGATCTCGCGCGGATTGCGCGGGTCGTCGATGTTGAGCACATGCAGCGCGCCCGTGCCGTCGTTGGTGAGGAAGACGTGCTGGCCGTACTTCGGGTCCTTGTAGATGAACGACGAGTGCACGCCCGCACTGACGCCCTGCGTGAACTCCGAGACCGGCTTGGGATGCAGCGGGTCCTCGAGCGACGCGAACACCACGCCGTTCTTGCGGTCCGACGCGCCCTCGCGCGTGAACACCAGGAACTTCCCGTCGGGAGTGGTCATCACGTCGTTCACGCGGCGCGTGTTGGCGACGATGGAGTCGGTCACCACCGGTGCAGCGGGATTGGAGATGTCGATCGTGTACAGCACGTCACCACCACTGCCGGAGCCGAGGTAGGCGACCTTGCCGTTGGGGTGGATCCAGACTTCTTCGGTGGTGAATCGCGTGCGCGGCAACCGGCCCACGACGCTGAGCGGACGACGCACATCGCGGGCGGCGAGGTTCACCACCGCCTCGGCCGTGCGATTGCCCAACGACGCGGTGACCGTGTACTCGCCTGCCTCGTAGCCGACGAACGCACCGTCGCTCTCGATCAAGCCCTGGCCGGGATTGAAGCTCCACACCGGCGTGAGGCCCTCGATCGTCTTGCCCGCCGCGTCCTTGGCGACGGCCTTGAACCGCACCACGTCACCCGTACGCGCGTCGCCGGTCGATGGCGTGACCGTCAGCGAGGCGACCGCCGTCGGCAGTACCTGCACCGCCAGCGCCTGCGAGACCGCTCCCACGCTCGCGGTGATCGTCGCGCGGCCACCCGCCGTCGCGGTCACCAAGCCGACGTCGCTCACGCGCACGACGGCGGGGTTGGAGCTCGTCCACGTGACCTTGTCGCTGCGACGGTCATCGATCTTGGAGTAGACCTCACCGGTGAGGCGGATCCGCTGGCCGGGCACGAGCTTCGGTGGCGCCGGCGTGATCGCGATCCGCGCGGCGGGGCCGGCGACCATCTTCACCTCGAAGCGCTCGGTCTTGGGCGCTTCACCGGGGATGATGCCGACGACCGCGCCAGGCAGCGTGCCGGTCGAGCCCGCAGTGACGAGTCCCGACTGACTGATGTTGCCCTCGAAGCGCGCACCGGTCGCCGAGAAACGGAACTGCACGTCAGGGATGATGTTGTTGTTCGCGTCGCGTGCTTCGGCCGTGAGGCGCAGCGAGTCGCCGGCGACGACCACCTTCTGGACCGGCGAGACGACGATGCGCGCGATGCGGGACGTCGTGGCGCTGGAGGGCGGCGTCACGCTCTGCGCGACCGACGTCGCCGGCACGGACAACACGAGCGCCGCGGCAAGAGCGCGCACGACCGAACGCGAGAACGGAGCGGTGGCTATAGGCATCTGAGTGTTGAGAAGAGGGGAGAATCGCCGCGGACAGAGCCCGCGGAGCCTTGGCAGAATCTATACGCAGGGCCCGGATTGTGGGGCAAATCCTGAGGCCGTGTGAGGAGACCTCCGACGCTGGAACTCGTTGTGCAGCAGTCGGATACACTCGTCAGGCCGCATCAGTTCCGCGGTCTCCTCCACCCCTACAGGAGTTGGTCATGATCAAAGTCAACGAAGGCAGTTTCGATCGCATCCTCCGCGTCGCGCTCGGACTCGGCGTCCTCGCTCTCGCCTTCATCGGCCCCAAGACCCCGCTCGGCTATCTCGGCATCATCCCGATCGCGACCGGTCTCATGGGATGGTGCCCGCTGTATTCGCTGCTCGGCATCAACACTTGCGGACTCAAGTCGGCGAAGTGAGGCGTCGCGTCGCTGCGGTCACGCGCCGTCCGCCCGGACGGCGCTGACCCTCGCCCTTTCGCGGCAGGGCCGTCGAGGTCAGGTTCCGTGTGTCTTCTCACACCGACCACGATGATGACCAAGCGTTGCTTCTGCACACTCCTCGCCGCAGCGATCGTCTCCGCGCTGGCGGCGTCCGCTCCGCTGCTCGCGCAGACACCCAGCGCGTCCGACGTCGAGAAAGCCCGCCGCGTGCTGAAGGCCGTGCCGCTCATCGACGGGCACAACGATCTCCCGTGGGCGATCCGTGAATCGAAGTCCGCGCCGCACGACGTCGAGGCATATGATCTCCGCGGTCGCGTCACCGGGCATACCGACCTCGCACGTCTCGCCACCGGCATGCTCGGTGGCCAGTTCTGGTCGGTCTACATCCCCGGGGACACGGCCACCAAACGTCTCGGGTACGCCAAGGTGCAGCTCGAGCAGATCGACATCATGCGTCGCGTGATGGCGAAGTATCCCGAGCGCTTCGAGCCGGTGCACGACGCGGCCGGTTTCCGCGCCGCGTTCGCACGGGGCAAGATCGGCTCCACCCTCGGGCTCGAGGGCGGCCACGCGATCGAGAACTCACTCGGCGCGCTGCGCGCGTACTACGATCTCGGCGCGCGGTACATGACGCTCACGCACAATCAGACACTCGATTGGGCCGATGCCGCGAGTGATGTCGCGCGGCACGGTGGCTTGAGCGAGTTCGGCAAGGAGGTCGTGCGCGAGATGAACCGCCTCGGCATGCTGGTCGACCTCTCGCATGTGTCGCCGGCCACGATGAGCGACGCCCTCGACGTGAGCGAAGCGCCGGTGATCTTCTCGCACTCCAACGCCCGCGCGGTCACCGAGCACGTGCGCAACGTCCCGGACTCCATCTTGACGCGCCTGCCACGCAACGGCGGCCTCGTGATGGTGACCTTCGTGCCGGGATTCAGCTCCAACGAGGTCGCGGCCTACAATCGGCTGCCAGCGGCGCAGCGTCCGGCCGGCCCGGCGCCACGGGCCACGCTCGCGCAGGTGGCCGATCACATCGAGCACGTCCGCAAGGTCGCGGGCGTCGATCATGTGGGCTTGGGTGGCGATTTCGACGGCATCGAGGATGTCGTCGTCGGCCTCGAGGATGTGTCGACCTACCCGGCGCTGTTCGCCGAGCTCTCACGTCGGGGATGGAGCGAAGCCGACCTGCGCAAGCTCGCCGGGGAGAACATCCTGCGCGTGTTCGCGCAGGCCGAGCAGGTGTCGGCGCGACTTCGAAAGTCGCGCTCGGCAAGCACCAAGACAATCAGCGCGCTGGACGGTTCAGCGCGCTGACCGTCCCGCGGGGACGAGCTGCGCGCGATTGCGCAGCCAGCCGCGGAGGGCCGTGAGCGACGGCAGTACATCGGCTCCCACCTCACGCAGCGCGTCGATGTACGAGGCCGCGCCACCGCCGCCGACCACGACACCGACGTGCGGGGGCAACAGCAGCCGCAGGCGTCGCAACTCATCGACCGTGCGCGGGTCGTCCGTGGGGTACACGATCGACAACGCGATCGCGTCGGCCTTCACGAGGTCCACCGCGCGCGCCAGTTCCTCGGCAGGCAGGTCTGCGCCGAGGTAGATGACGCGCCAGCCGTTGCCGCTCGCTGACGTCGCCGCGAGCATGGCGCCGAGTTCGTGCATCTGGTGCGCGGGCGTCCCGACGATGAGCACGGGAGCCCCCTGCTGCGGCGCGGAGACCTCGGACATCCACGTGAGCACACGCCGGATGGTGGTGGTCGCCAGATGCTCGTTCGCCGGCTGCAACTGCCCCTGGTGCCACAGAGACCCGATGGTGAACAGGAGCGGGCTGATCACTTCGTCGAGCACTTCGTCGGCCGAGAGCCGGATGACCGCGGCGCGCAAGGTCTGCTCGAGGGCATGTCCATCGAACTTTTCCACCGCCACGAGCGCGGACGAAAGGAAGCTCTCGATGGCCGGTCCGTCGGAGTTCGTCGGGCGATTGATCGCGGCAGCGCGCTCGTCGGACTCGATCAGCTTCGCGAGTTCGGCGTTGGAGCGCGATGCGACATGGCTGATCTGACGACCGCCACGCGTTGCCCGCACGAGGAGCTGAAGCCGTTCGACGTCCGCATCGGTGTAGTGGCGTTGGCCACCGGCAGACCGGACGGGAGCGACCGCACCGTACCGCTTCTCCCAAGCACGAAGGAGATCAGGCGTAAGGCCGGTCCGCTGTGCCACAACACGCATCGGGTGAAGCATGGGTGCACCGTCTCGATTGGCCATGATCATATTATCTAGACAAAGGGTTGGATTGTCAAGAAAAAATCAGAAAAACCGGAAAATACCTTGACGAAGGGAATCCCTTACATCGAAATCAGTCCAAAAATATATGGACGTATATAGGTTCCGTCTATAAATCACTAGGTCAAGCAGCTCGCGGAGAACCTAGTTGTCTAGCATTCGTTCGGATGATCCGGTTGGATTCAGCATCTGCTTCCGGTTCGAGAACCGTCCAGTTACTTGCTCACGTCCGCGAGTTGCATGCTGTTGGCCTCATTAATGGTCCGGGGCGCTCCATCACCCTATTGTTCGCGCGTGCCGCAATCACCGACGACCACGACCCGCTGGGCAGTCGACCTCGACGCCGCTGACTACATGCGCTGCGCGGCGGCCGCGTTCCGTGAGGCCTATGGCACCGGAAGCGATGACGCGAACGTCGAAGTGCACGTCGCACGCCACTTCAGTGAGACCATCCAGCGCGCGGAGTTGCAGGATCCGCAGCTTCGGTTGCTGGTGGCGGAGGACGCCGACGGCGCATGGGCTGGCTTCGCCCTGCTGCGTGATGGGTCCCGCGCCGACGGTGTGGCGGGTTCGCATCCGATGGAGATCGTGCGCTTCTATACTCGTGCCCGGTGGTACGGACGAGGCGTCGGCGCGCAGCTCATGGCCGGCGCTCTCGCGGCGGCTCGTGCGGCCGGCCACGACGAAGTGTGGTTGCAGGTCTGGGAAGGGAACGCCCGTGCCATCCGCTTCTACGAAAAGTCCGGGTTCGACGCCCGCGGAAGGAACCCCTTCCGGTTCGGCGACGTATGGGAGGAGGACATCGTGTACGTGCGGCGTCCGTGAACTATCTTCCACCGAGCCGGTCCACCGAACCGACGGTTCGGATCCACCCCAACTCCATCTCTCCGATGCGCGTTCTTCCGTTGCTCGCCGCGACCCTGCTCGTGGCCTCCCCGATCGCGGCGCAGCAGAAACTCACTGCCGCTGCCAGCACGCGTGCCACCGCGACGCTTACGCTGAACCAGCCGCGCGTGCAGGGACAGCCTGCGCCGGCGGCCCTCACGGTGAAGGTCGACTACGGCGTGCCGCACGCCCGCGGTCGTGATGTCCCGGCCGAGCTGGGCAAGGACGGCACCGTGTGGCGCACCGGCGCGAACTCCTCGACCACCATGACCACCGACGTCGACTTCACGGTCGGCGGACAGAAAGTGCCGAAGGGGTCGTACTCGCTCTACTCCATCCGGGAGGGTGGCAAGTACTTCCTGATCATCAACAACAACACCGGGCAGTGGGGCACCGAGTACGATGCGTCCAAGGACCTCGTCCGCGTGCCGCTCATGGCGAAGATGCTGAGCGAGCCGGTGGAGTCGCTGCAGATCACGTTCGTCCCGCCGGCGTCGGGTCCGGCCGCGGGCAAGCTGACCATCGTGTGGGGCAAGCTGCACCTCTCCACCGATTGGGCCGCGACGAACTGATCGCTCGCTCTTCCTGAAGTACCGCGCGGCGCTCGCGAGTCGGTTCAGACTCCGAGCGCCGCGCGCAGCTCCGCGGCGATCGTCATCGGATCGAACGGCTTGCTCAGACAGGCCAAGGCACCGAGTTCGAGTGCTTCGTCGCGCTCGCCACGCTGCACCCGTGCGGTGAGGAACACCACCGGGATCCGCGCTGTGTCCGGATCCGCCTTCAGGCGGCGGCAGGTCTCATAGCCATCCACCTCCGGCATCATCGCGTCGAGCAGGATCGCATCCGCACCGCCGTCCCGCGCCCGCGCGATCAGCGCAGGCCCGTTATCGAAGAACTCGGCCTCGAGCTCGGGGTCGAGTCTGAGCGCGAGTTCGAGTATCGTCCGGATGTCGGATTCGTCATCGGCACAGAGAATGCGCATCGCGGGCAATCTGGCGCTCGGGGCGAACGTCCCGCAACGCACCCCGCCTCTCCTGAGCTCCACGATGGATAAGGACGAGAAGCTCCGCATCGCCCTGCGCGGGCTGCAGCAGCGGTTCGCCACCAATGCGGACGCGACGCTCGCGGAGTACCGGGCCCTCGCCGACCGGCTTCGCGAAGCGCCTGGCGACCGCGAACCCCTCGAGGCGCTCGCTCGGCATCTCCATCGCTTGCGCGGTACAGCGGGCAGCTACGGGTTCCACGCGGCGAGCGCGCTGGCGGGACGATTCGAAGCGACCGTCCTCGACTGGTTGGCCGCGTCGCCGGACGGCGGAATTGACGGCGGCGCGGGCGTCATGGCGCGCGAAGCCGCGACGCGCCTGTTCATCGCCGAGCTAGCGCCGCTTCTGGAGCTCCAACCGCACGCGATCGAATAGCAGCGCCTCGGAGTCGCGGGTCTTCACGAAGGCGTCCGACGCGCGGATCCCGGCGGCCCGCAACTCCTCCGACGCATGCTCGCGCGCGGAGAAGAGGAAGAGCGGCAGCGTGCGCAGCTTGGGATCCTGACGGATCGCACGCGCGAACTCGAGGCCCGTCATGCCTGGGAGCCCTGGGTCGAGGACGATCGCGCCGACGGGTTCTCTCGTGAGCACCTCGAGCGCCGCCTCCGCACTTTGCACGCCGATCGCACGCGCCAACGATTCGAACTGCGCGACGAGCACGTCGCGCATGGAGGGATCGTCCTCGACGATGAGGATCACGCGGCGCGCATCGTCGCCGCCGGTGTAGGGCGGCGCCACGGGCAGCGTGACCCAGAACGCCGTGCCACCGCCCTCGGCGGGTTCGAACCCGATCGCGCCCGAGTGCATCTCGACGATCCCACGCGCGATGTTGAGCCCCAGTCCGGTGCCGCCGCTCTTGCGGGAGTCCGCGCCGCCGGCTTGCTGGAATCGGCCGAAGATGCGTTCGGCGAACTCCTCGGGGATACCGGGTCCATGATCGCGCACACGCACACGCACGAGGGTCTCCTCGATCGCGATGCTGACCTCCACCACGCCATCGGGCGGAGAGAACTTGAGCGCGTTGCTGATGAGGTTCGTGAAGACCTGGATGAGGCGATCCGGGTCGCCCATGACATCGGCGTCGGACGCCATGGGCGAGGTGATGCGCACGCTGGCGTGATGCTCGCGCGCGAACGCGTCCAGTCCGGTGCACGTGGTCTCCAGCAGCGGACGGAGCCGCAGTCGGTCGCGCCGCAGGCTGATCTGGCCGGCATCCATCTTCTCGATGTCGAGGATGTCGTTGATGAGCCGGATGAGGCGTTCGGTGTTCGACATCGCGATCTGCAGCAGATCGCGACTCTTGTTCGGTAGCTCGCCGGTCTTGCCGCCGAGGATGAGGCCGAGGGCGCCGCGCATCGATGTGAGCGGCGTGCGGAGTTCGTGGCTGACGGTGGCAACGAAGTCTCGCTTGAGTCGCTCGAGCTCGCGGAGCTGTACGATGTCCTGCTGGAGCTGTCCTTCGCGGTGTTCGATGTTGGCCGCCAGCTGCTCGAACGTGGTGGCGAGGTGCGCCATCTCGCGGTTGGGGGCCTGATGTGCTTCGGGAAGACGGGCGCGCGCGTAGTGCCCGGCGTCCAACGCCTCGGCTGCCGCGACCACCTGCTGGAGGGCCCGCGCGACGAGACGCATGAGCAGCGTGAGGACCAGGAGGAACACGGTGAGGGCAGCGGTCCAGATCAGGAAGTTCGCGAGTTCGTAGTAGACCGCCTCGGCGTCGACGGCTTGTTCGGCCCGGAGGGTCGCGTCGGTGAGGTCGCGTGCGAGATCCGCTTGGACACGTTCGGCGTTGCGGATGATGCGTGCGCCCCGTTCGAGCGCGATTTCCCCGGCTGTCCCTGCACCGAAGGCGCTGACCGGACTCCGCTGTCGCAGCGCGACGTTCGGGAAGAACGACGAATCCTCCCACTGCGACAGCAACCCGGCGATGCTGTCGGTCGCCGAGGTGATGCGCGGGTTGGGGAACAGCGACTTGAGGTCGGCGAGGTCGATGCGGAGCCGCAAGCGTTCGCGGACCGCCACATTGAGGAACGCGGTATCGCCGGTGAGGAGGTAGGCGCGGTAGTCCGCGGTGACTCCCCGGAGTCCGCTGCCGATGCGAGTGGCGAGGAGCGTCCCGCGGTGGAGCTCGTTGAGCCGGGCCGTGGCCGCGCGCATCTCGGTCTGCTGCCGGTCGCTCGCGCTGCGGGCGGTCAGGAACCAGCCCAGTCCGAAGATCATCCCCACCACGAGGAGCTGGGCGGTGAGCGGCAAGCCACGCCACGCCGCGAGGGCGGAGCGCCCCGGTGGGGGAGCGGGTGCGGCATCGGGGCGGGGCATCACGTTCCTCGGACGAACCAGCGGAGAATGAGGGCACGGCCGCACCGGACTTCGCGCGCCGCGACGTGGTAGATTGAGGTTCGACCACGCGCCACCGTTCTCGACCCAGTCTCATCGCCATGACGACCCCTCTGCACACTCTCCACGCCGCCGGCCAGTCGATCTGGCTCGACTACATCGACCGCAGCATGCTCACCAACGGGGACCTCGTCCGCCGCATCCGTGAGGATGCGCTGACCGGCATGACGTCCAACCCGACGATCTTCGAGAAGGCGCTCGCCACGGGGACCGCGTACGACGCCCAGCTCACGCAGGCGGCCGGTACCGGTGACGCCTGGGAGATGTTCGAGTTGGTGGAGACCGATGATGTGCGGGTGGCCTGCGATGCCTTCGCCGGTGTCTATCGCGACTCGAAGCGGAAGGACGGCTATGTCTCCATCGAGGTCTCGCCCGGGTCGGCGCACGACGCTGCGGCCACCATCACCGAAGCGCATCGCCTGTGGAAGACGGTCGACCGGCCGAACGTGATGATCAAGGTGCCCGGCACGCCGGAAGGCTGCATCGCGCTGCGTCGGTTGATCGCCGACGGGCTGAACGTGAACGTGACGCTGCTCTTCTCGGTGGATGCCCATGCGCGGGTGATCGAGGCGTTCCTGGCGGGACTCGAGGATCGCGCGGCGGCCGGCGGCGACCTGAGCCATGTGGCGTCGGTGGCCTCGTTCTTCGTGAGCCGCGTGGACGGCGCGATCGACGCCATGCTCGAGGCCAAGGTGAAGGATGGGTCGCTGACGCGGGAGCGGGCGACGGCCCTGCAAGGCAAGGCCGCGATCGCCAATGCCAAGCGTGCGTACCGATTGTTCCAGGAGCGCTTCAGTGGCGCGCGCTGGAACGCATTGGCTGCCAAAGGAGCGCAGCTCCAGCGTCCGTTGTGGGCGAGCACGAGCACCAAGAATCCCGCCTACCGGGACGTGCTCTACGTGGAGCAGCTCATCGGTCCCGAGACCGTGAACACCATGCCGCCGGCGACGCTGGAAGCGTTCCGCGACCACGGCATCACCGCACGCACGGTCAACGCCGACGTCGCCGCGGCCGATGCGCTCCTGAGCGACCTCGGCTCGGTGGGCATCTCGCTCGACAAGGTCACCGACCAGCTCCTCACCGAGGGGCTCGCGAGTTTCCAGAAGTCGTTCGACACGCTCATCGCAGGCATCGAGAAGAAGACCGCCTCCCTCGCCGTTGGTCAGTGATCCACACATGAGTCAGCGCCACCCGGTCACCAAGATCGTCTGCACTCTCGGCCCCGCCTCGTCCAGCCCGGACGTGATGCGGAAACTCGTGCTCGCGGGCATGAACGTCGCACGGCTGAACTTCTCGCACGGCACGCACGAGGCACACGCGCGCACCGTCGCGAACATCCGCGGGATCGCGGAGGATCTGCGACGGCCGATCGCGATCCTCGGCGACCTGCAGGGACCGCGGATCCGCATCGGCGTGCTGCCGCAGGCGATGGAGATCAGGGAAGGCGACACGTTCGTGCTCGCGCCGGAGCAGGTCGCGACGGGGAAGGAGATCCCGGTCACGTATGACGACATCGCCAGAGACGTGCGCACGGGCGGCACCATCCTCGTCGATGACGGGCTGCTCGCACTCGAAGTGACCGGCGTGCACGGCGACCGGGTCGCCGTGAAGGTGCGCTACGGCGGACTGCTCAAGTCGAACAAGGGCATGAACCTCCCGGGTATCGATGTCTCGGCGCCATCACTCACCGAGAAGGACCGTGCCGACATCCCGTTCGCGATCGAACACGATCTCGACTACCTCGCGCTGTCGTTCGTGCGACGGCCCGAGGACATCAACGAGCTGCGGGCGCTGCTGCCCAAGGGCATGCTCATCGTCGCGAAGATCGAGAAGGACTCGGCGCTCACGCGTATCGAGGACATCCTGAAGGTCTCCGACGCCGTGATGGTCGCGCGCGGTGACCTCGGCGTGGAACTGCCGTTCGAGGAAGTGCCGCTGCAGCAGAAGCGGATCATCGGACTCGCGGCGCGCTACGGTCGGCCGGTGATCACGGCGACGCAGATGCTGGAATCGATGATCCAGAACCCGCGCCCGACGCGCGCCGAGGCCAGCGACGTCGCCAACGCGATCCTCGACGGGACCGATGCGGTGATGCTCTCGGCGGAGACTGCCGCCGGGATGCATCCCGTGCTCGCGGTCGAAGCGATGCGTCGCATCGCCACCGCGGCGGAAGAAGCGCCGGTGCTGCGCGGGCAGGGAATCGATCGTGTGACGCCGGGCTCGGCATCGGTGGAGGAGACCATCGCCTCGGCGTCGGTCACCGCCGTGCGGCTGCTCGGCGCGAACACCATCGTGGTCTTCACCAAGAGCGGATTCTCGGCACGGATCGTCGCGGCACGGCGTCCCAACGTGCGGATCGTCGTGCTCACCGACCACGAGCGGACGTATCGGCAGCTCGCGATGGTGTGGGGCGTGGTGCCGTTCCTCGTGCCGCACTGCGACACCTATGAGCAGATGGCGACCTTGGCCCGTGAGAAGTTGAAGGAGCATGGCCTCGCGCGGCCGGGCGACCGGATCGTCGTGACCGCCGGTGTGCCGTTCGACGTGCCCGGCACGACCAACCAGCTCAAGGTCGAGACCGTCTGACGTGAAGCTCACCTTCCTCGGCACGGGGACGAGCTTCGGCGTTCCGCAGATCGGGTGCGGTTGCGCGGTCTGTCACTCCGCCGACCCCCGCGACAAGCGGATGCGCATCGGGGCGATCGTCGAGTCGAGGGGAACGCGGCTGCTGCTCGATACCCCGCCGGAGTTGCGACTGCAGTTGCTCGCGGCCAAGGTCGATCGGCTCGATGCGGTGCTCTTCACGCACGATCACGCCGACCATACGCAGGGGCTCGACGACATCCGTGCGATCTCGGTGCGCACCGGACCGGTGCCACTGTACGGCCCCGCTGAGGCGCTCGAGGGCATCTCGCGGAGGTTCTCGTACATCTTCGACCCCAACGTGAAGCCCTTGCCGGGGACATCGAAGCCGGAAGGCACGAGGTTCCCGCTCGAGCCGGGGGTGCCGATCCGCATCGGCGCGCTCGATGTCGTTCCCGTGGAGGTCCCGCACGGTCCGATGCGGGTGTTCGCCTATCGCATCGGGCCGCTGGCGTATGTCACCGACGCGAAGACCCTGCCGCCGACTGCGCTCGCGCTGCTCAAGGGCGCCGAGGTGCTCGTGATCAATGCGCTGTTCCGTCGACCCCATCCGTCGCATCTGTCGATCGACGAGGCGGTCGCTGCCGCACGCCAGGTGGGCGCCGCGCGCACGTTCTTCATCCACCTGACGCACGAGACCTCGCACGCCGAGCTCGAGGCGACACTACCGTCGGACATTCGTCCGGCGTACGACGGCTTGACCGTGGAGATCGGCTCCGAATGACGATCCAACTCGATGTCACCGGCATGATGCGCGCCGCAGTTCCGACGGGCGCCTCGACCGACGCGCTCGCGGCACTCGCGCCCCGGCTCGCCGCCGCGCACGAAGGGCTCCTCGCCGATGCCGCGCGTGGCGTGCTCGGCTTCCGCGAGCTCGAGGCGCAGACGCCCGAGCGCGCACGGCTACTCGCGTGGGCGGCCGAGCAGCGTGGCTCCTGCGAAGACGTCGTGGTGCTCGGGATCGGCGGGTCGGCGCTGGGCGCGGTGGCGCTGCGCACGGCGCTGCTGCCGCGAGACTGGAACCTCCGCTCGCCGGCGCAGCGAGGGGGCCGACCGCGGCTCCACGTACTCGACAACGTCGACCCGCGCTCGGTGCGCGGGTTGCTCGAGGTCGTGAACCCGGCGCGCACACGGTTCCTCGTGATCTCCAAGTCGGGCAGTACGGCCGAGACCATGTCGCAGTACCTGCTGGTGCGTGAGCATCTCAAGGCGGCGGGCCGCACGCCGGCACAGGGATTGGCGTTCGTCACGGATCCGGTGAAGGGCGTGCTGCGTCGGCTCGCCAAGGCCGACGACGTACCGACGTTCGACGTGCCGGCGAACGTCGGGGGCCGGTTCTCCGTGCTCTCGCCGGTGGGCATGCTCCCGGCGGCGCTGCTCGGCATGGACGTCGAGGCGATGATCGCCGGCGCGATCGCGATGCGCGACCGCTGCGCCACCGGTGTCATGCAGAAGAACCCCGCGCTCGCGTTCGCCGGCCTGCAGTGGCGTGCGCACACCGAGGCGGGGCAGGGCATGCATGTGCTCATGCCGTACTCAGACGCGTTTCGCGATCTCGCGCCGTGGTTCGTGCAGCTGTGGGCCGAAAGCCTCGGGAAGGTGACACCGGCCGGCGCACACGTGGGTCCCACACCGATCGTCGCCGTGGGCGCCACCGATCAGCATGCGCAAGTGCAGTTGTTCATGGAGGGGCCGATCGACAAGACGGTCACGTTCATCGACGTCGAGGAGATGGACGGTGGGGATGTCATCATCCCGGCCGTCGGCGCGGGGGGTCCCTCGGAGCTGGCCTACCTGGGCGGGCATGGGTTCGGCAAGCTGCTACGGGCCGAGTGCCGCGCCACGGCCGGTGCCCTGGCCAAGTCGGGTCGCCCCACGATGACCCTCAAGGTCACCCGTGCCGACGCTTGGCATCTCGGCGGGCTCTTCATGATGCTGGAGCTGGCGACCATCTACGGTGGGCAGCTCTACGGTGTCGACCCGCTCGACCAGCCCGGCGTGGAGCTCGGAAAGCAGCTGACTTACTACCAGTTCGGGCACCCCGAGTGGCAGCAGGTGAAGGCGATCTGGGACACACTCCCGGTCTCCGATCCCGCGTGGGTGCTGTAGTCGCGTTGCTCTGGCGGTAGAGCGGGGACAGATTCAAGGGATGACTGCGGTACCACACGCCACTCTCTCCTCCCTCGCCACGAACGATGTCCAAGGCCCCTGAGTCCCTCCACCGCGTGCTCGGCGCGGCGATCACGATTGACGGCCCGTCCCTCCAGGTGAAGGATCCCGCCGCGCTCGCCACGTCGATGATGGACGCGCTGGTGCGTCTGGCCGTGTTCGGCACGGCCGACGAGAAAGAGTGGGCGCGCTGGACCATCTGGGAAGCGGGTCGCGCCGTCGGCACCTACTCGGCCTCGATCCACGACTTCTACATGGCCCGCGGCCGTGGTGACGTGAAGGGCGTCACCGCGCCGGCGATCAACGTGCGCGGCGCCTCGTACGATACCGCGCGCGCGATCTTCCGCACGGCGAAGAAGCTCGACGGCATGGCCTTCCTGCTCGAGATCGCGCGTTCCGAGATCGCGTACACCGAACAGCGGCCGTCCGAGTACGTGGCCGTGATGCTGGCGGCCGCACTCCGCGAGGGACATCGCGGACCGGTCTTCATCCAGGGTGACCACTTCCAGGTCAACGCCAAGAAGTACAAGGCCGACCCGGGGACTGAACTCTCGGCCGTGAAGCAACTGGCCACGGAGGCCATCGCAGCCGGCTTCTACAACGTGGACCTCGACACCTCCACGCTGGTCGATCTGGCCCACGCGACCCTCGATGCGCAGCAGCGACTCAACTTCGAGGTGGGAGTGGAGCTGACGCGCCACGTGCGGGGGCTCGAGCCCAAGGGTGTCACCATCTCGCTGGGCGGTGAGATCGGGGAGGTGGGCACCGAGAACTCCACGGTGGCCGAGCTCGAGGCGTTCATGGACGGCTACAACCGGACGTTGGCGAAGCAGGCGCCGGGGACCGTCGGGCTCTCCAAGATCTCGGTGCAGTCCGGCACGTCGCACGGCGGCGTCGTCCTCGCCGACGGCTCGATCGCCGACGTCGCACTCGACTTCAAGACGCTCGAAGACCTCTCGCGCGTCGCGCGTGAGAAGTACGGGCTCTCCGGCGCGGTGCAGCACGGCGCCTCGACGCTGCCCGACGATGCGTTCTTCCACTTCCCGCGGACCGAGACGGCCGAGATCCATCTCGCCACGGGCTTCCAGAACATGCTGTACGACCATCTCCCCAAGGCGCTCCGCGAGGAGATGTACGCTTGGCTTCGCACGAACGCAGCGGACGAGCGGAAGGCCGGTGACAGCGACGAGCAGTTCTTCTACAAGACGCGCAAAAAGGCGCTCGGCCCGTTCAAGGCCAAGCTGTGGGAGCTGGAGCCCGGGGCGAAGGCCGCGCTGGCTGCGGCGTACGACGCCAAGTTCACCTTCCTCTTCGAGAAGCTGGGGGTGGGCGGAACATCGGCGGCAGTGAAGAGGTATGTGACGGGTCCGGCCATCAAGCGGTCGGCACCCGGCACCGGTGGACCCGCCGTCGAGGCGGCTCCTGATGATGCCGAAGCGGGCGAGTAGGACGGTCGAGAACCGCTCGACCCGTGCCCCCACCACGCGCCTTCACGCGCAAAGAAAGGAGTAGGAGTATGCGTCGTTTTCTGTTGACCGGAGTGGTGGCGTTGGCGGCCACCGCGTGTGTCTCGAAGTCCGAGTATGACAAGCAGATCGAGCAGGTCACGGCGATCTCGGCCGAGAAGGACTCGCTGTTGCAGGAGGTCGTGCAGACCTCGCAGTTCATCGCGGAAGTGAACAGCGAGCTCGACAAGGTGAAGAGCGGCCAGCCGGTCGTGAAGGCCGGTGGCGAGATGGAGCAGATGTCGCCGACGGAAGCGCGCAAGGCGCTCGCCGAGCGGGTGAAGGGCCTCACCGCCCGCCTCAAGGACTCCGAGGACCGCCTCGCCGCGAGCCGTCGTCGTGTGAGCCAGCTCGCCGGCAACAATACGGCGCTGCAGGCGCAGGTCGCGCAGTACGACTCCACGATCAAGTCGTTCCAGGCGCTGATCGACAATCAGAAGTCGGAGATCGTCTCGCTGCTGGATCAGGTCGCGGTGCTCACCTCGGAGAACATGTCGCTCCGGGACGCCAACGCGCAGCTCGAGACGCAGCGGGCCGAGATCTCCGCGAACTACACCTCGCTCACCGCCGAATCGAACACCGTGTACTGGGTCGCCGGCAAGAAGGACGACCTGCTCAAGCGCGGCATCATCGAACAGCGCGGCGGCATGCTCGGCATCGGCAAGACCCAGGTGCTCGCCCGCACGCTCGACGCGGGTGAGTTCACCACGGTGGACCGCTTGCAGGTCACCGAGATCACCCTCCCGGACCCGACCAAGAACTACCGGATCATCTCGACGAACGACCTCGGCGGCTTGGAGGCCGCGCCTGCCGATGGCAAGTTCAAGGGGACCGTGAAGATCAAGTCGCCGGCGACGTTCTGGAAGCCCTCGAAGTTCCTCGTCCTGATGGAGTTGTAAGGAGGCAGTGTGCCGGAATCGAATGGGGGAGAACCGACCGTCGTCGTCGATCGGCGGTCGGGAGGCGGGATCGGGTTGTTCCTGCTTGGTCTGGCGGTCGGGGCGGGCATCGCTCTGCTGTACGCCCCCCAGTCCGGGGAGGAGACCCGCGCCGAGCTCAGGCGCGGGGCGCGGAAGATCCGTCGCAAGGTGCGCGACCTCGCGGAGGACACCTCGGATGCAGCACATCATCTCTCCCGTTCCGCGCGAGACACCGCCCGGGAGACGCGCGAGATGCTGGAACGGCGACTGGCGCGGCATCAACGCGCCGGCGTCACGGATGAGGACGAGGACATCGGCGTCTGACGGCGATCGGGCGGTTCCTCGCAGACGTCTGGCGTCGCGCTGACGCCGACGATGCACTGTTCCTGGCCGGCGGGGTGGCGTTCAACGTCCTCCTCGCCGGCATTCCGTTCGTCCTGCTCCTCGCGGCGGGACTCGGCTACATCCTGGATCAATCGCCGGACGAGGCGGTGAAAGTCGTGCAGGCGACCCTGGCGACGCTGCTGCCGGCGCGCGTCGTCGCCGAGGGTACGATCCTCGATCCCGTACTCGCCGACGTAGTGCGCACCCGTGTGCTCGTCGGCTTCTGGGGCGTCGTCGCGTTCGTGTGGTTCTCAATGCGGCTGTTCACGTCGCTCCGTGCTGTTCTGGCGTTCATCTTCATGCTCGGGCGCGACCGCGGGTACTTCCACGGGAAACTCGTGGATCTCTATCTCATCGCGTTCTCCGTGCTGCTCATGACCGCGTGGGTCACGGTCAACACCTGGCTGCTCGTCACCAGCGGTCGCGTGGGTGAGACGCTCACCGATGTGGGGGTGCTGCAGGACGCCACCGGAGCGCTCGGCTTCTGGGTCGGCCGACTCGCTGGCTTGCTCGCCTTGTCGATGATCTTCGTCGGGCTGTACCGGTGGCTCCCTCGCAGTCGCACGCCGTGGCGTCCCACGTTCGTGGGAGCGGCCGCGGCGACCGCGCTCTTCGAACTCGCGCGTTGGCTCTTCGCCGAGTTGATGCGCGCCTACTCGCCGACGTCGCTCTACACCGGGACCCTGGGCGCCATCTTCATCGTGATCTTCTGGACGTACTATGCCGCGCTCATGTTCGTCATCGGCGCCGAGGTGGCGCATATTGTCGAACTCCGACTGATCGAATCGGGCGCGCTGCCGTCGCGCTCGCCGCTCACCGCGGAGTTCAAGACCACCAATCATGCACGGGCGTCCGGCGCGATCGACCGGCTGCCATCCCGAAAGCCCTCGCCCACCGACTCGCCTTCCGTCCCGGACCAGCCCACGCCATGACCGTGCCGATCGACCTTCGCAGTGACACCGTGACGAAGCCCACGCCGGCGATGCGTCGCGCGATCGCTGACGCGGAGGTCGGCGACGATGTCCTCGACGGCGATCCCAGCGTCAAGCGGCTGGAGGCCCGCGTCGCCGAGATGCTCGGCAAGCCGAGCGGGTTGTTCTTCCCCACGGGGACCATGGCGAATCAGGCGGCGCTCTGGCTGCAGGGAGAGCCGGGCACCGAGGTCTACTGCCACGACGACTCGCACATCGTGAACTGGGAGATCGCGGGAACTGCGGCGCTTGCCGGGCTGCAGGTGCGCGTGGTGCGCGGTGGGCCAGTGCTCGACGCCGAGGCGTTGTACGCCGCCTTCCGCCGTCCCTTCTCCATCCACGCGCCTCGCGCCTCGCTCGTCTGCGCCGAGAACACGCACAATGGCGCGGGCGGTATGGTGACGCCGGTCGATCGCCTCCGGGCGATCCGCGAGACCGCAGCCGAGGCCGGTCTCCCCGTGCATCTCGACGGTGCACGACTGTGGAACGCCTCGGTCGCCACCGGCACGTCGCTGGCCGATTTCGCCGCGTGTGCGTCGACGGTGATGGTCTCGTTCTCCAAGGGGCTGGGCGCGCCGGTCGGTGCCTGCCTGGTGGGCGATGAACTGCCGATGCGCCGCGCGTGGGAGGTCCGCAAGCGACTCGGCGGCGGAATGCGACAATCGGGCGTCCTTGCGGCGGCGGCATTGCATGGGCTCGATCATCACTTGGGTCGGCTGCACGAGGACCACACGCGGGCCAAGCGGCTCGCGACGGATCTCGCGAAGGTGCCGGGGGTGAAGGTCGTGCCGCCCGACACCAACATCGTGATGATCGACCTCGTGGCGGGTCAGGACTCGAGTGCCGTGGTGGAGCGTGCGAAACAGCTCGGGGTCCGCTGCACGTCATGGAACACGACCCGCGTGCGGTGCGTGTTGCATCTCGACATCGATGATGCCGCGCTCGCGCGCGCGACGTCCGCGCTGACGGAGGCGCTGGCGCCGTGAACACCGATGAACACAAGGTCGCCGATGCATCGCTGCGCCTGTTCGCGGCCGGCGAGCGCGAGTTGCAGCGCATCGTGCTCGACATGCACGACGGTCCGGTGCAGGACGTGTTCGCGGCCGTCTCGCACCTGCAGGTGCTGCAGCGCGAGCTCGCCGATCGTCCCGCGGAGGCGCGCCGCGCGGGTCAAGCCGTGCAGCTGCTCGAGCGTGCCCTGAACGAGGTGCGTACGCTCATCGGCGTGTTCCGGCCGCCGGGATTCGAGCGCCGGTCCCTTGGCGCGATCCTCGAAGGACTCTGTGTCCAGCACGAAGCGATGACCGACCAACCCGTGGAGCTGACCATGGATGCCGAGCTCGGCGACTGCGAGCTGCCGACGAAGATCGCGCTGTATCGGATCCTGCAGGAGGCGCTGGCCAACGGACATCGCCATGCACGCGCCACGCGACAGACGGTGAGCGTGGAGCGGCGCGCTGCCGAGATCTTCCTCACGGTCACCGACAACGGGCGGGGCTTCGATACGCCGAGGGTGCTGGCGGCCGAGGCGGATGTGGGGGTCGAGGGCGGGCACTTCGGACTGCGCGGCATCCAGGACCGCGTGGCCATGCTCAGCGGGTCGTTCTCGCTCGAGAGCACGCCGGGGCAGGGGACGGTGCTGCGCATCGCCGTCCCGGCGGTCCGATGAGTCGCGACAAGATCCGCATCCTGCTCTGCGACGATCATGCGATCGTCCTCGAAGGTCTCCGGGCGCTGGTGGACGGCGAGGAGGACATGGAGGTCGTCGGTGCCACGACGAAGGGTGAGGAGGTGCTCGCGATGGCCGGCGAGCTCGCGCCCGAGGTGGTGGTGCTCGACTACGAACTCGGCGGTATACGCGCCACCGAGCTGATCGAGCCTTTGCGCGCGATGCCCGACGCGCCACGAGTACTCGTGCTGACGGCGTACCACGACGGCGAGACGATCCGCTCCGTGCTCGAGGCGGGGGCGGAAGGACTCGCGCTCAAGACCGCCTCACCGCAGCAGACGATCGCGGCGATCCGGCAGGTGGTCGAGGGCCAGCTGGTGTTCCCGCAGGCAGCGCGACGCTGGCTGGAGGCGCGCGGCGCCGCCCGAGGTGGGGCGTCGGAGCTGACGGGTCGCGAGCGTGAGGTCTGGTCGCTCTTGGCGGAGGGGCTGACCAACGTACAGATTGCGGCGCGGCTCACGCTCTCCGAGAACACCGTGAAGTTCCACATCCAGCACCTCTTTCAGAAGCTTGGCGTGAAGAACCGGACCGAGGCCGCGCTCAGGCACGCGTCGCCGGGCCGTCCGCCGAGCGGTCCGCCGCCGCGCCGCTGAGGCGCACCGGCGCCGCCCCACGCTCGCAAGTCGGTCCCGGCGCCCTGCCGCTCCCCTCGCGGCGCGATTGTACGCCGCTGCGGAGGTCGCTATGATTCTGTTGTCCCAGGTCCCGGAGGGCTTCGGCCCGCCAACTCCGCCAGGGCCGAAAGGCAGCAACGGTACGTGGTGTCCATCGTCGCTCCGTCAGGCCTGGGGCACTCGCGCGGGTGAGCATCGCAGATGCTCCCCGCGCGAGGCGTTTTGTGGGGAGAGTGCGGATGGTGGACGGCGGATGAAGGATGGCGGAAGCGCGTCGCCGCAGTTCCTGCTCCGCAGTTCCCGCTCCGCAGTCCCCGCCCCCCGCATCCCGCGCCAACCCCGCGCCCTGTACCGTCGGTCACCCCGCACCGCCGTTCCCCCGCATCCGGGTCGCCCTAACCCGGAACCAAGGCTAAATTCGCCCTCATGTCCTTGGCCTTAGCACGCAAGTATCGCCCCCGCCGCTTCGCCGACGTCGCCGTCCAGTCCCACGTCGCGAACACCCTGCGGAACGCGATCGCCGGCGACCGCCTTGGACACGCGTACCTCTTCTGCGGCCCGCGCGGTACCGGCAAGACCACGCTCGCTCGCGTGCTCGCCATGGCCCTCAACTGTGAGGCCCGCCGCGAGGACCGTGAGCCCTGTGGCGAGTGCGCGTCCTGCCAGCGCATCTGGAGCGGCGGGGCGTCGCTCGATGTCGTCGAGATCGATGCGGCGTCCAATCGCGGCGTGGACGATGCCCGAGACCTCCGCGAGCGCGCCATGTACGCCCCCTCGGGTGCAGACCGTTACAAGGTCTACATCATCGACGAAGCGCACATGCTCACGCGCGAAGCGTGGAACGCGCTGCTCAAGATCCTCGAGGAGCCGCCGCCGCGTGTGGTGTTCGCGTTCGCGACCACCGAGCCCAACAAGATCCAGCAGGCGGCGGCGCCGGTGCTCTCGCGCATGCAGCGCTTCGACCTCAAGCGCATCGGTCCCGCCGACGTGCGCGCCCGTCTCGCCACGGTGTTGAAGGCCGAAGGCCTCACCGCGCAGAGCGACGCACTCGGGATGCTGGCGCGCGCGGCGGACGGTTCCATGCGCGACGCGCTCTCGCTCACCGACCAAGTGCTCTCACTCGGCGGAACCGAGATCACCGCCGAACGGGTGCGTGAGGCGCTGGGCCTGGTGCACGAGGACGAACACCTCGCGTTGCTCGACATCGTCGCCGAGCGGCGGCCGGGCGACGTCTTCGCCGCGGTCGCGCGCCTCGCCGACCACGGCGTGGATTTCGGCACCTTGCTCAGTGACTTCGCGGATCTGCTCCGCGCGCAGCTCTCCGTGGTGCTCGGCGGGACGCTGCCCGATCTCTCCGAGCGATTGGCCGAGGAACTGCCCAAGCGCGCCAAGCACTTCGCCGCCGGCGATCTGCTCCGCATGCTGAACATGGTGGTGGAGATCGAGCCGCACCTGAAGCGCAGCGGGCAGCAGCAGTTGTTGTTCGAGACGCTCCTGGTGCGCTTCGCACTGCTCGACCGGACGATCGATCTTGAACAGGTGCTTCGCGGTGTGGGGAGCGGTGCCGGCGCCTCCGGCGCGGGTGCGGGGTCCGCGCCGACCCCGGCCGTCGGGCGTGGCGGGCAACCGCCGGCGCGCCCGGCGCCCGTCGTCGCCGCACCCATCGTCGCGGCGCCTGTCGTCGCGGCGCCCGCCGCGTCGCCCGCCGCGTCGCCCGCCGCGTCGCCCACGCCGTCGCCTCGTGTCGTGCCGCCGGTGCCGAGTGCCACGAGCGCCCGCGCCGCCGTCGCGATCAGCGCGCCGAACGATGGCCCGGAGATCGCCGATCGCGCGGCGCCGCGCCGCGACCTGCTGGCGCTCGACATCAATCGTCTGGCCGAGCACTGGGACCACATCGTCGACAGCGTGAATGCCGAGCATCGCGCGCTGCTGTTGTCGAGCACGCTGGCCCACGCGACACCCACCGCGGTGACCGCGGGCGGCACGGTGACGATCACCGTGGAGTCGGACGCCCACGCCGACATCCTCACCGGCGGTGAAGCGGTATTGCTCGCCGCGCTGCGTCGCCGGTTCGAGGGTGTGCAGAAGCTGGTGGTGCGCACGATCGTATCCGAGAGTGGTGCGCCGCGCCGTCTCAACGAGGGGGCGGTGAAGGCCGACCGCATGGCCATGTTGCGGCGTCAGTCCCCGCTGCTCGACGCGGCGGTGGACGCGCTCGATCTCGAACTGATGGACTGACCGGATGACCGATTTCATGAAGATGCTGCAGCAAGCCCAGCAGATGACGGGGAAGCTGCAAGAGGTGCAGGATGCGCTCGGCAAACTCTCCGTCGTGGGGACGTCGGGCGGCGGTTTGGTGCGCGTCGAGGCGGATGGCAAAGGGACCGTGAAGCGGGTCTCCATCGACCCCTCGGTCGCGAACCCGGCCGACGTGGAGATGCTGGAGGACCTCGTGACGGTGGCGATGCAGGAAGCGCAGAAGAAGGCGCGTGAGCTCAGTGAGAACGAGATGAAGAAGGTCGCCGGTGGCATGGGCCTCGGCGGGCTCCCGTTCAAGCTCCCGTTCTAGGCCGCGCGTGTCCGCGATCGACGATCTCGTGACCGAGCTGTCCCGGCTCCCGACCATCGGGCGGAAGTCGGCGCTTCGGCTGACCTATCACTTGCTGCGACAGCCAGCGGAGCAGAGCAAGCGTCTGGCGGCCGCGCTGGTGACGCTGGTGGAGAAGGTCCGCCCGTGTTCGGAGTGCTTCAACCTGACGGAGTCGGAGCGCTGCGCGCTGTGCGCGGACCCCCGTCGGGACCGCTCGGTCGTCTGTGTCGTCGAGGAGGCGTCGGACATCCCGTCCATCGAGCGGACGGGCGAGTATCGCGGGCTGTATCATGTGCTGGGGGGTCGATTGGCCCCGCTCGACGGGATCGGTCCGTCGGACCTCACGGTGGCCGCTTTGGTGACCCGGGTCACGGAGGGCGGCGTGCGGGAGGTGATCGTCGCCACCAACCCCAAACTCGAAGGTGAGGCGACGGCGCTGTATCTTCAGGAGCAGCTCAAGGACTCGGGTGTGACGGTCAGCCGTCTGGCTCGTGGTCTGCCGGTCGGTGGCGACTTGGAGTACGCGGACGGCGTGACGATCGTGCAGGCGCTCTCGGCGCGGCGGGCGATGTGAGTCGGCGCGCGCTGTGGTTCGGTGTCGGACTCGCGGGTGGACTGGCGGCGGGGCTGTGGTGGTGGCGGCGCGAGCAGGAGCGCCATCAGCGCGGGTTGTACAGCAAGCGGCCGCTCGCGCGGCTGGCCGCGCTGGGATGGCTCCGCGGCCGACCGGGCGTGGAGACCGTGGTGATATTGCGGGAGTACGTGCAGTGGGAGCGACATCCCGTGTTGCAGCGCCGCGCTCGGCGGCTGCTGGCACGATTCGAGAATGCCCTCGCATAGGACGGACGCATGGCGATCGGCTCGGCTAGTTGGTCTTTCACGGAAGAAGACTTCGGCGCGATCACGCGCACGCTGCAGCGGTTCCTCACGGAGACCAACGCACGCTGCGCGTTGCTCGTAGACCGTTCGGGCCAGCTCGTGGCGACCGTGGGCGAACCGCCCAACTTCGACCCGACGGCCTTCGCCACGCTCACAGCGGCGGACTTCTCGGCCAACGATCAACTCGCGAAGCTGATCGGCGAGAGCGACTTCAACTCGCTCTTCCATCAGGGCGAGAAGGAATCGATGTACCTCGCGGACGTCGCGCGGCGGGTCATCCTCGTCGCGCTGTTCGACAACCGTACCACCCTCGGCCTCGTCCGCCTCAAGATCAAGGACACCGTGCTCGAACTCACCAAGCTCTTCCACGACGTTTTCACACGCGGCAAGTCGGCAACGCAGCAGCCCGGGCTCCTCGCCGGTGCTGATGATGAAATCGACAAGCTGTTCGGTTAAGGAGAACACGCGATGTCGATGATCAACTACGCCTCGCGCGAGATCAACTGCAAGATCGTGTACTACGGTCCCGGTCTCGGCGGGAAGACGTCCAACCTGGAGCACGTGTACGGCAAGGTGAAGCCGGACACGCGCGGCAAGCTCATCTCGCTGGCGACGGAGACGGAGCGCACGCTGTTCTTCGACTTCCTTCCGGTGGACCTCGGGACGATCCGCGGCTTCAAGACGCGGTTCCATCTCTACACCGTGCCCGGGCAGGTGTACTACAACGCCTCGCGCAAGCTCATCCTCAAGGGCGTCGACGGGATCGTGTTCGTCGCCGACTCGCAGGTGGAGCGCATGGAGGCGAACCTCGAGGCCATGCAGAACCTCTACGACAACATGGCCGAGTACGGGTACGACCTCACGAAGATGCCGTTCGTGATCCAGTACAACAAGCGCGACCTGCCCAACGCTGCGCCGCTCGAAGAACTGCAGACCACGCTCAACCCCGGCTGGGAAGTCACCGATCCCGCGCGCATGAAGGTGATCGCCGACCAGTTCCATCCGGGCGAGAACATCGTGGAGCAGTTGCCCACCGGCGAATGGGTGGAGCGCGCGACGTACTTCGAAGCCGTGGCGGTGACCGGCGATGGGGTGTTCGATACGCTGAAGGCCGTGAGCAAGCTCGTGCTCAAGACGCTGGCCTGAGGGTCGGCACCTTGGTGGTGACGTGAACCTCCCCAACACGATCTCGGCGGCGCGCATCGTCGCGTCGCCGTTGCTTGCGGCACTGCCGTTCGTACCCTCGGTCGCGGTGCGCGGGTTCGCGTTCGTCCTGTATCTCGTGACGGCGATCTCCGATCACTGGGACGGCAAGATCGCGCGGAGTCGCGGGCTCATCACCGACCTCGGCAAGGTGCTCGACCCGCTCGCCGACAAACTCCTGCTCGTCGGCACGTTCGTGCCGATGTTCTTGCTGCAGGCCGCTCCCGGCGACCCCCTGCTCGCGATGCTCCCCTCGGTGGCGGAGCAGTCGACGTATCCGTTCATGACCTGGGGCATCGAAGCGGTGTGGTTCCCGTGGTGGGTCCTCGTGCTCATCGTCGGGCGCGAAGCGTTCATGACGTGGTTCCGCGGATTCGCGCAGGGCCGTGGTGTGGTGATCGCCGCGCAGAGGCTCGGCAAGTGGAAGGCGGGCTTCCAGTACACCTGGATGGGCGCGTCGTACCTCTGGTTCGCGCTCAAGCTGCTCTACGATCAGCAGGGCTGGCACGGTCCGATCGCGACGTTCTTCGGCCGGCTCCTCGGCGGCATCGGTCTCATAGCGATGTACGTCGCATTCCTGCTCACGCTGATCTCTCTCGTGGATTATCTCGTGCGGCACGGCAGCGTGTTCAGACGCGCCGCCGCGCGCTAGCGCCGCGCCCGCTCGGCCGCGCGCCTCACCCGGACGGACCTCACATGGAAGTCGAACTCGTTTCGATCGGTGACGAGCTGCTGCTCGGCTACACCATCGACACCAACGCGGCGTTCTTCGCGCGCGAGGCGGCGGCACTCGGCATCCGCGTGGTCCGTCGCGCGACCGTCGGCGACGGCGCCGACGAGATCGCGGCCGCCGTGAAGGAGGCGCTCGTACGCACCGGCGCGGTCATCACCAGTGGCGGGCTCGGTCCCACCGCCGACGATCTCACCAAGCCGAGCATCGCGGCGCTGTTCAATCGGGGCATGCGGCTCGACGAGTCGATCGTCGAATCGCTGCGCGCGCGCTGGAAGGCGCGTGGGTGGCCCGGCGAACTCCCCCAGGCGAACACGACGCAAGCGATGATCCCCGAGGACGCGACGATCCTCGTGAACCGCCACGGCTCCGCACCCGGCATCTGGCTCGAAGACGACGCCGGCCGCTGGGTGGCGATGCTGCCTGGTGTGCCGCGTGAGTTCCGCGGCATGACCAAGGACGAGCTGCTGCCGCGACTCCTGGCGATGGGCGCAGGTGGTACGGTCGTGCGTTCACGGACGCTGCGCACGACCGGCATCGCCGAGTCGGCACTCGCCGACAAGCTCGGGGAGCTCGCGAGCGACCCCGCAGGGGTGTCGCTCGCGTATCTGCCGGGTTGGGAAGGGGTCGATCTCCGTCTGACGGTGCGTGATATGCCGAGCGCCGAGGCCGACGTACGACTCGCGCGTGCGGCCGAGGCGCTGCGCGGCAAAGTGGGGCAACATGTGTACGGTGAGGACGACGCGGACATGGCAGTGCTCGTGCTCGACGCACTCCGCGCGCATCGGATGCGGATCGCGGTGGCCGAGAGTTGCACCGGTGGCATGCTCGGCATGCGTCTCACCGCGATCGCGGGCTCGAGTGATGTCGTGCATGGTGGTGTGATCGCGTACGACAACGCGGTGAAGATCGCGCAGCTCGGCGTGCGGACGGAGACGCTGGACGCCCACGGTGCGGTGAGCGAGGAGACCGCGCGCGAGATGGCGAGCGGGGTGCGTGAGCGACTCGGCGTGGATGTCGGCGTGAGCATCACCGGCGTCGCCGGGCCGGGCGGCGGGACACCGGAGAAGCCGGTGGGGACCTTCTGCGTCGCCGTCGATGTGCGCGGAGTGACGCGATCGTTCCGCACCTCGGGGGTGGGTGACCGCCACGAAGTGCGGCAACGCGCCACGCAGGCCGCGCTGAGCATGGTTCGGGTCTCGCTGGAAGCATGAGGCGCCGGGGTGCGCCGCGGTCTGCCGCTCTGCCCCGAAACGTCCCCCCGCACCCTGCCGTAGTGGGCCTAAACCCCTGTCCAGCCTGCAATTCCGGCGCACCGGACTCGGCACGGACGTTGCCCAATGAGCGGTAGAACGGCGAACTTTCCCCCATGACAGACCCGAACGTGAATCCCGACCCGACAACGACGTCCTCCTTCGAGAACGCCGCCATCGATCCTGCCGCCGCCCGTGCCGCCCGCGAGGGCGGTGACGGGCCGCCGCGGAGCCCGCGTGCGACCGACGAGAACCCGACCATCGACCAGGAGATCGGCATGGTCGCCAACGCGCTCGAGCGCGAGGTCGCGGAGCAGAAGGAGAAGTATCTCCGTCTCTACGCCGAGTTCGAGAACTTCCGCCGCCGCTCCGTGCGGGAACGGCAGGACGCGGAGCACAAGGGCATGCAGAACCTCATTCGCGGCATCCTCGAGATGTTGGACGACTTGGCGCGCTTCGCTCATGTCGATCCGGCGACGACGGACGCGCGTACGATGGTGGAGGGCGTCGCGATCGTGGAGCGGAAGATGCTCAAGTCGCTGAACGGCCACGGACTCGAGGTGATCGACCCCAAGGGGCACCCCTTCAATCCTGCGTTGCACGAGGCGATCACCACCACGCCGGCCGCGTCGGCGGACGAGGACCACGTGGTCGCGCAGGTCTATCAGGTCGGGTATGTGCACAACGGCACGCTCCTCCGTCCCGCTCGCGTCGTCGTGACGCAGTGGAACGGCTGAGCACGCCCACGTACTCCGCGTAAGCCGCCATGGCCCAGAAGGATTTCTACGCCGTCCTCGGCGTCAGCGCCTCGGCCACCGCCGACGAGATCAAGAAGCAGTTCCGCCGACTCGCGAAGCAGTATCACCCCGACACCAACAAGGGGGACGCGAAGGCTGCGGAGCGCTTCAAGGAGATCTCGGAGGCGAACAACGTCCTGTCCGATCCGGCGAAGCGGAAGCAGTACGACGAGATGCGGCGTCTGGGCGCGTTCGATCCGTTCACGCGCAGTCGCTCCGGTGCGGGCGCATCAGGTGCGCGCACGGGGTCGTCGCGTTCCACCGGGTCGACCGGGAGCGGGCCAAGCGCCGGGGGCGCGGGTGCCGAGGAGTTCGACGTGGGCGGCCTCGGCGGGCTCGGGGATCTGTTCAGCTCGATGTTCGGCGGCGGTCGGTCGGCGCGCCCCGCCGGACCCGAGCAGGGACAGAGCGTCGAGACCACGCTCGAGGTGCCGTTCCGCGTCGCGGCGACCGGCGGCAAAGTGCCGATCGAACTCGAAGTGAACGAGGAGTGCGGCACCTGTGGTGGCAATGGAGCCGCGAAGGGCGCCAAGATACAGGTGTGCTCCGAGTGCTCGGGGCGTGGCACCATCTCGTTCGGTCAGGGCGGCTTCGCAGTGAACCGACCCTGCCCGATGTGCTTGGGCAAGGGGACGGTGCCGTCGGAGAAGTGCGCGGCCTGCGGTGGCGCGGGCGCGTCGCGTTCGCACAAGAAGGTCCTCATCACCGTGCCGCAGGGCACCGAGAGCGGGTCGAAGATCCGCCTCAAGGGCCAGGGCGGCCGCGGCGTTCGCGGCGGTCCCAACGGGGACATCCTCATCACCTTCCAGGTGAAGGACGATCCCGAGTACGAGCGCGACGGACTCGACTTGATCGTGCATGCGCCGGTGAACATCGCCCAGGCCACGCTCGGCTCGAAGATCTCCGTGATGACCATCGAGGAGAAGAAGGTGACCATCTCGCTCCCGCGCGGCACGCCGAGCGGAAAGCGGTTCCGGGTGCGTGGGCATGGCATCACGCACGGAGGCAAGACGGGCGATCTGATCGTCGAGATCGCCGTGGTGGTGCCGGACTCGCTGACGGCGGAGCAGGAGCGTCTGATGAAGCAGTTCGCTGCGGCGAGCAACCTCACGTACTGAGCCGCGATGACGCGGGCCACGTCGGGTGTGGTGGGCGCAGCGCCACCGTCGGTGGCGCGGCACGGCCTGATGCTCGGGATGCTGGCGGTCGCCTACACGCTCAACTTCGTCGACCGACAAGTCATCGGTATCCTCGCCGCGCCCATCAAGCAGGAACTCGGCCTGAGCGACACGGAGCTCGGGCTCATGGGTGGAGTCGCGTTCGCGATCTTCTACAGTGTGCTCGGGATCCCGCTCGCGATCCTCGCCGACCGCACGAGTCGCTCGGGCGTGATCGCGATGTCGATCGCGGTGTGGAGCGCGTTCACCGCGCTGTGTGCGGTGGCGAGTGGGTTCTGGGGGTTGTTCCTCGCGCGTGTGGGCGTTGGGGTCGGCGAGGCTGGCGGTGTTGCACCGTCGTTCGCGCTGGTCGCGGACGCGGTAGCGCCGGCACATCGTGCGCGCGCGCTGTCGGTGTTCGCGTTCGGGAGTCCGATCGGCTCGGCGCTGGGCATCTTCCTCGGTGGATACATCGCGACCCGATTCGACTGGCGCATGACGTTCGTCGTGCTCGGCGCGGTTGGTCTGTTGTTCGCGCCGGTGTTCCGGCGCGTGGTGCGTGAGCCGCGTGTGGGCGCGGCACCGGTGCACAGTGTGGGTGCGGTCTGGCGCGCGCTGCGCGGGAATGGGACCTTCTGGTTGTTGAGCCTCGGTGCGGCGTCGACCTCATTGGTCGGGTATGGGCTGCTGTTCTGGCTGCCGTCGTTCTTCGCGCGGAGCCACGGACTCGATCTGCTGACGACATCGTGGCTCTACGGTTCGATCGTGCTCGTCGGTGGCTTGGTCGGTCTGTGGGGCGGGGGATGGCTCGCGGATCGGCTGGCGACCCAGTCACGGCGCGCTTACGCGCTCGTCCCTGCAGTGGCGCTATCGCTCGCGGTACCGTGTTATGCCGCGGGACTGCTCAGCTCGTCGTTGCCACTGACTTTCGTCCTCTTCCTCGTGCCGAACGCGCTCGGATTGATGTGGTACGGACCGGTGACGGCCGCCGTGCAGGGCTTGGTTCCTGCTGCGTCCCGCGCAACCGCGTCGGCGGTGTACCTGCTGGTGCTCAACTTGTTGGGCATCGGCGGCGGGGCGTTGTTCTTCGGCGCACTTTCCGATGCTCTGGCCGGGCGGCTCGGCCAGGAGTCGTTGCGGTACGCGATCCTCGGCGGGCTGGCATTCTATCTCGTCGCCGCAGGACTCTTCTTCGCGGCGTCACGTCGTGTGGAGCGCGATTGGCATGAGTGAACAGCCGCAGTCGACGCTTGGCCCCAGGCCCACCGACGAGGCGCGCCGGGCGGACATCGCGCGCATCCGACGCCGGGCGACGGGACTCTTGGTGTTCGCAGCGATCGTGTACGTGATCGCGAAGATCTACGAGGAGTACGCGCCGTGGGTCGGCTTCGTGCGCGCGGCAGCCGAGGCGTCGCTGGTGGGTGGCCTCGCCGACTGGTTCGCGGTCACGGCGCTCTTCCGTCAGCCCCTGGGTCTGCCGATCCCGCACACGGCGATCGTGAAGCGGCAGAAGGACCGGATCGCCCGCGTGTTGGGGACGTTCGTGCAGAATCACTTCCTCACCAGCGATGTGATCGCGAACCGTTTGCGCGCTCTGGACCTGCCGATGCGCATCGGCACGTGGCTTTCGGTGCCGGAGAACGCGCGGCGGATCGCGGGGCAGCTCACGCAAGGCGTGGTGCGCACCGTGGATGCACTGCCGGCACAGGGATGGCAGGGCGGGCTGGTGGACGAAGGCGTGAAGCTGATGGCACGCGCGGTGGAGAGCAGCGAGGACGCGATCGCGTGGACGTTGCGCGAGCAGATCAAGGCAGGCATGCCGCGCTGGGTGCCGGGCATGGTGCATGAAGCCATCCACAAGCGCGTGATGGCGGGGCTGGAGCGGTTCCTTGCCGACGTATCGAGCGACCCGAACCATCC
>JBJXGK010000146.1:0-8459 GCA_046153705.1 Gemmatimonadaceae bacterium | reverse complement strand
ATGGGCAGCCGACCACCCGGGCGTCGCGGAAGGTGCGCGTCGGGCTGGTGGTAAGCGACAAGATGCAGAAGACGGTGGTGGTGCGCCTGGATCGGCGTGTGCCCCATCCGGTCTATGGGAAGATGGTAACCCGCTCCCTGAAGGTGAAAGCGCACGATGAGGAGAACGTGGCCAAGCGCGGGGATACCGTCCGGATCATGGAGACGCGTCCCATGTCGAAGGACAAGCGCTGGCGCGTGGTCGAGATCGTCACCCGCGCGCAATAGGAGGGCGGACCCATGATCCAGCAGGAATCGGTGGTCCGCGTGGCGGACAATTCGGGCGCCAAGCGAGCGCTCGTGATCCGCGTGCTCGGCGGGACGCGCCGCCGCTACGCCGGCCTTGGTGACAAGGTCGTGGTCGCGGTGAAGGACGCGCTGCCGAACGGCACCGTGAAGAAGTCCGATGTGGCGAAGGCCGTGGTGGTGCGCACCGTCAAGGAGACGCGCCGCAAGGACGGCAGCTACATCAAGTTCGACGAGAACGCCGTGGTCATCATCGATGACAAGGGCGAGCCGAAGGCGACGCGTATCTTCGGGCCGGTGGCCCGTGAGCTGCGCGAGAAGCGCTACATGAAGATCGTGTCGTTGGCCCCTGAGGTGATCTGACATGCGTATCCTGACGCACCGCAAGACGCGGGGACAGAAGAACGTCACCCGTCATGAGCGCAACGCCGAGCGGATCAGCACGCTCATCACGCGTGGGGACACCGTGATGGTGATGCGCGGCGAGGACAAGGGCAAGGAAGCGAAGGTGACGAAGATCGACCTCAAGTCGGGTCGCGTGACCCTCGAGGGCGCCGGTCTGAAGATGCTGAAGAAGCACCGTCGCGCGCGGAAGGCCGATGAACAGTCGGGCATCATCGAGATGCCGCGCACCGTCGCGGTCTCGAACGTGATGCTGCTCGACCCGAAGTCCGGGAAGCCGACGCGCGTACGGACGCGCGTGGAACGCGACCCGAAGACCAAGAAGCGGACGACGGAGCGCGTGGCCGTGAAGAGCGGCGACGCCATCCCGACCCGCCGCTGACCCAGGACTGACCAATGGCGACGACCAAGCAGCAGACGACCAAGAAGAGCGGCGGACAGGGCGGCGAGAAGCGCGCCTCGATGCTGCCGAAGGAGCACAAGGGTGCGGGCCAGCCGGCCCCGGCGCCCCGGCTCCACGCGTACTACAACACCACGGTGCGGCCGAAGCTGGCCAAGCAGTTCAGCCTGAAGAACCCGCACCAGATCCCGAACCTCACGAAGATCACGATCAACGTGGGCATGGGTGAAGCGATCAAGCAGCCGAAGATCCTCGACGCGATCGTGGACGAGGTGGCGACGATCACCGGTCAGAAGCCGCTGCGCACGAAGGCGAAGAAGTCGATCGCCAACTACGCGCTGCGCGAAGGGCAGGAGATCGGCGTGGCGGTGACGCTGCGCGGCGCGCGGATGTGGGAGTTCCTCGACCGTTTCATCTCGACGGCGATCCCGCGGATCCGTGACTTCCGTGGCCTGAACACCCGCGCCTTCGACGGCCGCGGGAACTACAGCCTCGGCATCAAGGAGCAGATGATCTTCCCCGAGATCAACTACGATCTCGTGGAGCAGATCCACGGCATGGACCTGACGTTCGTGACCACCACCAACCGCGATGACATGGCGTTCGCGCTCCTGCGCGAGCTCGGCATGCCGTTCCGCGGCGACGATAAGCCGATCGTCGTCCAGGGCTGAGGAGCAGAACCACATGGCGAAGAAGAGCACGATCGAGAAGAACGAGCGTCGCAAGCAGATGACCGCAAAGCAGGCGGCCAAGCGCAAGGCGCTCGCGGACACGGTGCGCAGCACCAAGGCGACGGATGAGGAGAAGCGGGCCGCGCAGGTCGCGTTGCAGAAGATGCCGCGCAACGGTGCGAAGATCCGGATCCGCAACCGCTGCCAGATGACCGGCCGCAGCCGCGCCTACGTCGGGATGTTCGGCCTGAGCCGCATCGCGTTCCGCGAGATGGCGTTGCAGGGGCTGATCCCGGGTGTGCGGAAGGCGAGCTGGTGAGGACCACGGCGATGTGAGCTGTGAGTCACGACTCACCACTCAAGGCGCCGTCAGTAGTTGCAGTGATTAACGGAAGCAGGCCGGCGCACTCCGCGTCCGGAACCACTCCCATCCCTTCCTACAGGTCCGGCCCGCCGGAAACCAGAGGAGATCAGAAGTTCTATGAGCATGACTGACCCGATCGCCGATATGCTCACGCGGATCCGCAATGCTGTCGGTTCGAAGCATCGGCGCGTGGACATCCCGGCGTCCAAGATGAAAGTCGAGATCGCCCGGTTGCTGAAGGAGTCGAACTTCATCACCGAGTACAAGACGCTCGAGACCGAGGACGGGAAGAAGGTCCTCCGCGTGGCGCTCAAGTATGCCGGTGGCACCCCCGTGATCCGTGAGTTGCAGCGCGTCTCGTCGCCCGGCCTCCGGCAGTACGTCGGTGCCGCGGAGATCCCGCGCGTGCGCAACGGACTCGGCGTCGCGATCCTCAGCACGTCGCAGGGCCTGATGACCGACCGTGAGGCGCGCAGCAAGCGCACCGGTGGTGAACTCCTCGCCTACGTCTGGTAAGGAGACCACCCATGTCACGTATCGGAAAGCTGCCGATCACCGTACCGGCTGGCATCACGGTGAAGCTCGATGGGCACACCATGCACGTGAAGGGCCCGAAGGGCGAACTCACGCGCACGCTGCATTCCTCGATGATCATCAAGGTCGATGGCGCCACCATCACGGTGACCCGTCCGTCGGATGAATCGCTGCACAAGGCGATGCACGGCCTCACGCGCACGCTCATCGCGAACATGATCGAAGGCTGCGCGAAGGGCTACTCGAAGTCGCTGGAGATCACGGGCGTCGGCTACAAGGCGGAGCCGAAGCCGTTCGGGCTCCAACTGGCCCTCGGGTTCTCGCACCAGATCCAGGTGAAGGCGCCGGCCGGCATCAAGCTGAGCGCGCCGCAGCCGACGCAGGTATTGATCGAAGGCGCAGACAAGGAGAAGGTCGGGCAGATCGCGGCGGAGATCCGCTCGCTGCGCCCACCCGAGCCCTACAAGGGCAAGGGCATCAAGTACGCAGGTGAGACGATCCGGCGTAAGGCCGGTAAGGCAGGGGGTAAGTAATGCCGGGCAAGCGTGTACCGAAGACGCGTGCAGGACTCCGCACGCGGCGTCATATCCGAGTGCGTGCGAAGGTCTCGGGGACCGCGGAGCGTCCGCGGTTGGTGATCTTCCGTTCGCTCAAGCACATGTCGGCGCAGTTGGTCGACGATGTCGCGCAGCGCACGTTGATGACGGTGACCGACGCAGGGCTGACGGGCAAGAAGACGGAGAAGTCCGTCGGCGTCGGCAAGCGGGTCGCCGAGAAGGCGAAGGCGGCGGGGATCACGAAGGTCGTGTTCGACCGAGGCGGTTATCAGTATCACGGCCGCGTGAAAGCGGTGGCCGAGGGAGCCCGCGAAGGCGGGCTGGAGTTCTAAATGGCTGAACAGACTGGTGGTTCTGGAGCGCCCGGCGGGCGCCGTGGTGGTCCCGGTGGCGGCGCAGGTGGCCGTGGTCGCGGGGGCCCGGGTGGTCAGGGTGGTCGTGGCGGACCGGGCGGCGGTCGTGGGCCTGGTGGCCCCGGCGGTCGTGACGGTGGCCGTGGCCGCGATGGCGGCCGTGGCGGTGCGCCGCCGCAGGATCGCGAGGGGTCGGATCTCCTCGAGAACGTGATCGCGATCAATCGCGTCGCGAAGGTCGTGAAGGGTGGCCGTCGCTTCAGCTTCAACGCGCTCGTCGCCGTGGGCGATGGGCAGGGGAAGGTGGGCGTGGCGACCGGCAAGGCGAACGAAGTCTCCGAAGCGGTCCGCAAGGCCGTGGACGGGGCCCGTCGCAAGATGGTGTCGATCCCGATGACGGGCGCGACCATCCCGCACGAGATCGTCGGCAAGCACGGGGCCGGTGAGGTCCTGATGAAGCCGGCGGCGCCTGGCGCGGGTGTGATCGCGGGTGGTGCGGTGCGCGCGATCCTCGAGTGCGTCGGCATCCACGACATCCTCACCAAGTCGCTGGGTTCGACGAACCCGCACAACATGGTGCTCGCGGCACTCGACGGGTTGCAGAACCTGACGACCGTGGAGCAGATCGCGCGCGAGCGCGGCGTCGACGTCTCGTCGCTGCCGTACAAGTCACGTGCGAAGTCGAAGGAGGTCGTCTAATGCCGCGGACGTTCGTGTGGCATCCGGGCCGTGGCCCGAAGACAACGGCGCCGAATACCCTGACCAAGGGCAAGGTCCGCATCACGCAGGTGCGGTCCGGCATCGGTCATAACAAGGTCATGAACGCGACCCTGGAGGCCCTCGGCCTCAAGCATCACCAGGACTCGGTGGTGCACCAGGACTCGCCGACCCTCCGGGGCATGATCAAGCGCGTGCGTCATCTGATCGACGTCACGCCGGTCAAGGAGTAATCCAATGAGCGACGAGAAGATGGGACTGGGCAACCTGGCGCCGGCGCCGGGTTCGCACCGCAACCGCAAGCGCCTCGGGCGCGGCCCGGGCTCCGGCACCGGCAAGACGTCGGGCAAGGGTCACAAGGGCATCAAGGCGCGCTCGGGCCATCATGGCCCGGGCGGCAACAAGCCGCATTTCGAAGGCGGCCAGATGCCGTTGACGCGTCGTGTGCCGAAGCGTGGCTTCACGAATCCGTTCCGTGAGGAGGCGCAGGTCGTCGGGCTCGACGATTTCGCGCTGGTGAGCGGGAAGGAGATCACGATGGAGACGCTCGTGGCCGCAGGGCTCGCCAAGATGACGAAGGGTCCGGTGAAGGTGCTGGCGAACGGCGAGATCGCGCGGGCGGTGACGGTGCGCGGCCTCAAGGTGAGCGCGTCGGCCCGCGAGAAGATCGTGGCGGCCGGCGGGTCGGTCGAGGCCTAATCATGGCGCAGGCGAACCCGGTGGCGGCGCTCGGGAACATCAAGAACACCCCGGAGTTGATGGAGAAGATCATCTTCACGTTGATCTGTCTCATCGTCTATCGCGTGGGTTCCCACGTGACGGCGCCGGGCGTGGACGTGACGGCGATGTTGAACTTCTTCCAGAACCAGGGGAACGGACTCCTCGGGCTGTACGACCTGTTCGTGGGCGGCAACCTCTCGCGCTCGACGATCTTCGCGCTCGGCATCATGCCGTACATCTCCGCGTCGATCTTCATGCAGATCGGCGCGGCGGTGGTGCCGCAGCTCGAGAAGATGCAGAAGGACGAGGAAGGCCGGAAGAAGATCACGCAGCTCACTCGCTACTTCACCGTGCTCCTCGCGGCGGTGCAGGGCTGGGGCTACGCGCTCTTCACCTCGGGCATCACCGGTGCGGTGATCAATCCGGGTTCGGGCTTCATGTTCCAGATGGTGCTCTTCCTCACGACGGGCGCGCTCTTCGTGATGTGGCTCGGTGAGCAGATCACCGAGCGCGGCCTCGGCAACGGCGCCTCGCTCCTGATCTTCTTCTCGATCGTCGAGCGATTCATCCCCGGCATCTTCCAGACGGTCGGGTTCGTGAGCACGGGCGCCATCTCGTTGCTCGCCCTGCTTGCGATGACCGCCGTGATGATCGCGGTGGTGGCGGGTGTCGTGGCGATCACACTCGCCGCCCGTCGCATCGCGATCCAGATCCCGCAGCGTACCATGGCGCGCGGGCGTCAGCAGGAATCGGCAAAGAGCTTCATCCCGCTCCGCATCAACTCCGCGGGCGTGATGCCGATCATCTTCGCGCAGTCGCTGATCGTCGTGCCTGGTGCGGCTGCCCAGTTCTCGGGCAACCAGACGCTGGCCAACTGGGCTGACTACCTTGCGCCGGGCACCTGGCTCTACTTCGTGCTCTCCGCAGTGCTGATCATCTTCTTCACGTACTTCTACACGTCGATCATCTTCAATCCGGCCGACCTGTCCGAGAACCTGAAGAAGCAGGGTGGCTTCATCCCGGGCATCAAGCCGGGAGCGAAGACGGCCGAGCACATCGGCAGCATCGTGGAGCGCATCACACTCCCGGGCGCCGTGTTCCTGACCTTCATCGCGCTGTTCCCGATCTGGCTCGCGGATCTCTTCGCGGTGCCGTTCACGTTCGGTGGCACGTCGCTGCTGATCGTCGTGGGTGTCGCGCTCGATACGATGGCGCAGGTCCAGCAGCACCTGTTGCTCCGCAAGTACGACGGCTTCATGAAGAAGGGCCGGGTACGGTTCCGCGGACGCAACGCAGGCGCTGGGTTCTAAGGGGTAGCCCGGGTGATCGTCGTGTTGCTCGGTCCGCCGGGCGCAGGAAAGGGGACGCAGGGGGAGCGGATCGCCGCGACCCTCGGCGTCCCCAAGATCGCTACGGGAGATGTGCTGCGGGCCGCCGTGAAGGACGGCACGAAGCTCGGCCTGGAGGCCAAGGGCTACATGGATCGCGGCGACCTGGTGCCCGACACCGTGATCCTCGGCATCATGAAGGAAGCGCTGGCCCAGCCGGCGCATACGAAGGGTGTCATCCTCGACGGTGTGGTGCGCACGGTCCCGCAGGCCGAGGGATTGTCGGCGGTCACGCGCGATCTCGGCCGCAAGGTCGATGTGGTCCTGGTGTTCGACATCAAGGACCAGCTGCTGGTCGATCGACTCTCCGGCCGCACCACCTGCGACAAGACGCAGAAGCCGTTCATGGGCTTGCAGCCCGGCGGCTCGTGCCCGGACGGCTGCGGTGGCACGTTGGTCCGTCGCAAGGACGACGAACCCGAGGCGATCCTGAATCGCCTCCGCGTCTACCACGCGCAGACGGCCCCGGTGCTCGACTGGTACATCGCGCAGGGTGCGAACGTCGCGCGGATCGATGCCGTGGGGTCCTTCGATGACGTGACCGCGCGCGCGCTGAAGGCCGTCGGTCGCTGAGCGCGCGGAGCGCGTCATGATCCAGATCAAGAGCCCGCGCGAGATCGAGACGATGGCGGCGGGAGGCCGCATCCTCGCCGCGACGCACCGGCATGTGAAGCCCGCGATCCAACCGGGCGTCAGCACGCTCGAGCTCGATGCGATGGTCGAGTCGTTCATCCGCTCGCACGCCGGCGCGACGCCCTCGTTCAAGGGCCTCTACGGCTTCCCGGGATCCGCCTGCATCTCCATCAACGAGGAGATCGTGCACGGCATCCCGTCGGCCAAGCGGATCCTCAATGCGGGCGACATCGTCACGGTCGACATCGGCGTGTACTACGGCGGTTTCCACACCGACTCGGCGTGGACCTACGCCGTGGGCACGATCGAGCCCGAGACGCAGCGCCTGATGGATGTGACCGAGGCCTCGCTCTACGCCGGCATCGCGCAGACCGTGGTGGGTAACCACATCGGCGACATCGGTGCGGCCGTGGAGGACGTGGTCACGAAGGCGCGGTTCACGGTGGTGCGCGACTTGGTGGGGCACGGCGTGGGCGCGAACATGCACGAAGACCCGCAGGTGCCCAACCATGGCAAGCCGAAGCGCGGGCCCAAGCTGCAGGTGGGCATGACGATCGCGATCGAGCCCATGGTGAACGCGGGTGGTGCGGCGACGCGCACACTCGGCGACAAGTGGACGATCGTGACGTTGGACGGCGCGATGAGCGCGCACTTCGAGCATACGGTCGCGATCACGGCGGACGGGCCGAAGATCCTGACGACGCTGGGCTAGGTAGCGCGGGGCTGGGGGATTCGGCGGGTGCGGCTCCGCCAAGTGCGGCGCGCCGGAACCTCTCCGCCCGTCCGCCTACAGATGCCTCTCAACCGCCGCCGTCGCCTGCTTGGCCGACTGCGCGGCTGCGGCGACCACGCGCTCCGCTTCTGCCGCGAGCATTGCACCTGCCGCCTTGTCCGGCATCGCACTCACATTGATACGCACGTTGTACGCGGCGCCGCGGCAGGCGGCCTCGGCGAGCAGGGCGGCCACGCCCGCATCACTCGCGGCGTTGGTGTTGCCCTTCTCGGCGCAGGTCGCGGCGAGTGCAGCGACCTCGGCGCACCAGCGCGCGGTCTCGAGTGGCACCTCGGCGGCCTTCACCAGTGCGGCCTGGACGGCGGCGTCCTTCGCGGTCTGCTGCTCGGGTGTGTCCTTGGGCAGCTTGTAGGCGTCGCTGACGATCGCGTAGGCGGCGGCGTCCTCGTTCTTGAGCTCGGCGAGACGGCGCACGAGATGCGCGGCGCGGAGTGCGAGTTCCTTCATCTCGGGTTCGACGGCGGCGTACTTCTTCCGGCCGATCGTGAGACCGGCGACCATCTGCGCGAGAGCCGCACCGAGTGAGCCGACGTGCGCGACGACGGAACCGCCGCCCGGCACCGGTGCCGACGACGCGACATCGGCGACGAAGCCGTTGAGCGATTCACCGCCGGACGCGGCTTTGCGTACCTGCCGCTCGAGC
>JBJXGK010000120.1:0-7656 GCA_046153705.1 Gemmatimonadaceae bacterium | reverse complement strand
TCATCCACGAGGTGGGCACCTGCCGCATGGGAGAGCGCGCGCAGACGTCGGTGCTCAATCCGTACTGCCAGTCGTGGGACGTGAAGAACCTGTTCGTCACCGACGGCGCGCCGTTCGTGTCGAATGCGGACAAGAACCCGACGTTGTCGATCCTTGCGCTGGCCTGGCGTACGACGGACTACATCCTCGACCAACTCGCGAAGAAGGAGATCGGCTGATGCGTGATGAAGACGTGAATCGGCGTGATGCGCTCAAGTCACTCGCGGCGGCGGCGAGCCTGCCGATTTTGGCGAGTCTTCCCGTGAGCGAAGCCGAGGCGCAGCAGGCGGCCCCCAAGCCCGCCGCACCGGCGACGGCTCCGCAGGCGCCGGCCGATCCCAACGCTTGGCGCGGTCCGCGCGGTGACGCGTGGGACCCGGACCTCATCAAGCCCAAGAAGGACTGGCCGCGCAAGCTCAACGCGACGGAGATCGCCACGTTGGCCGCGCTCGCCGACATGATCATCCCCGCCGACGCCAAGTCGCCGAGTGCCTCGGCGGTGGGCGCGCATCACTACGTCAACGAGCACGTGAGCGCGCCGGGCGACAACTACGCGCGGGACTTGGTGCGCGTGCGCGGCGGTGTCAGCTGGCTCAACCTGGAGAGCCAGAAGCGCTTCTCGAAGTCGTTCGAACGCTTGAGTGTCGAGCAGAAGATGGCCATCTGCGACGACATCTGCTACACGCCCAACGCGAAGCCGGAGTTCAAGGCCGCGTCGCGGTTCTTCTCACTCGTGCGCAACCTGGTCGCGACGGGCTTCTACACCACCGATGCGGGAATGAAGGACATCGGGTTCGTCGGGAACAAGCCGCTCGCCAAGTGGGAGATGCCGCCGGCAGCCGTGCTCAAGCAACTCGGACTCGACTGACCGAGACTCCTCGTACGGCCGCCTTCATCTCCCCCCAGGAAACGCCGTGGATACGACCTTCAAGTTCGACCTGATCCAGACCATCGCGCTCGCCGCGGTGATTCTCTTCGTCGGTTACGGTGTGCGACGTCGGGTCGGTGTGCTGGACAGGTTCAACATCCCCGCGCCGGTGATCGGCGGGTTCCTGTTCGCGGCGATCGCGCTGGCACTGCGCCAGAGCGGCACCGTGGCGTTCGAGTTCGACACCACGCTGCAGTCGCCGTTCATGATCGCGTTCTTCACCACCATCGGACTCGGGGCGAGTCTCGACCTCCTGAAGAAGGGAGGACCACAGGTCATCCTCTTCTTCGTGCTCGCGTCCACACTCGCCGCGATCCAGAGCGGTGTGGGCGTGGTGATCGCGCAGGCGCTCGGTGTCGATCCGCTCATCGGCCTGCTCTCGGGCTCCGTGACGATGACAGGCGGGCACGGCACGGGCGCCGCGTTCGGCAAGCTGTTCGAGGAGCAGTACCAGCTCACCGGCGCGGTCACCGTGGCGATGGCGGCCGCGACGTTTGGTCTCGTGAGCGGCGGTCTGCTCGGCGGGCCTGTGGGCACGGCGTTGATCTCGCGGTTCAAGCTGCGCTCGGGTGGCGCTTCCACGTCGCCACTCGCGGCTGCTGCTGCGAACGCGAGCCTCGACGCCGAGATCGATACCGAGACCGCGGGCGAGGCGCCGACGGCGTACCTCATGCTGCAGATGCTCGCCGTGATCCTCGTGTGCATGGCGCTCGGCGGGATGCTCATCAAGCTGCTGCCGAAAGGCATCACCTTGCCTGGCTACATCGGGGCGATGCTGGTGGCGGCCGTGTTCCGCAACATCACGGAGTGGACGGGGGTCATGAAGATCTCGTCGCGCACGGTGGACGATCTCGGGACGATCGCGTTGTCGATGTTCCTCACGATGGCTCTGATGTCGCTGAAGCTCTGGGAGCTGCTCGATCTCGCCGGCCCCATGCTCGCCATCCTGCTCGTGCAGGTACTGATGATGGGGGCGTTCGCCTACTTCGTGACGTATCGCTTGATGGGGCGCGACTATGACGCGGCGGTGATGGCGAGCGGCCACTGCGGCTTCGGATTGGGGGCGACGCCCAACGCGGTGGCGAACATGAATGCGATCACCGAGCGGTTCGGGCCCGCGCCCCGGGCGTATCTCGTCGTCCCGATGGTGGGAGCGTTCTTCATCGATTTCAGTAACTCGTTGATCATCACGACGTACGTGAATCTGGTGAGGGGGTAGGGGGTCGGTGGAGTAGGGACAGTGCTCCGCACGCCGCAGATTGTGACAGCGCGCGTCCACGAGCGTGACCCCTTCTCACCAGCGATGGTCGAGAGAGCATGTCCCACACCGCCTCGGCACTCCGCATGCAGCGCACCGTGATCGTGTGCGCTGCCCTGATCGGGAGTGCGTGCGCCGGCGATAACCCGCTGGCGCCGACGGGCCCAGGGAGCGCATGGGCAGCAACCTCGCTGGTGGCGATCAACGGCGCGACGACTTTCGACGCCGAACTCTCCCTCGCGCGCCGGGCGCGCATCGGGGTGGTGGTCTACGCGACGGCCTCGGCGCCCGCCAGCGTCCCGGACGCGTCGACGCTGCGCGCATCGGCAACTGCCGGGAGCGCCGCAGGGGCGATGCGCGCGACGACGCGTGCCGTCACCGCCGAGGGCGTCCAGCGCATCACCATCGACTCCCTCGCCGCAGGCGCGCAGTACGTCGCGTACCTGGTCGCCATGCCGATCGACGGCGACCCCGCCGTCACCGACTCCGCCACGGTGATGGAGCTTCGCGGTACCCTCGCCGTGCGGCAGGCAGCGACCACCTTCGCGGCAACGAGTGTGAACGCGACCATCGGATATCTCTGGTACGCGCCGGAATCGTATCGCAAGAGCACCACGGAGTCCGCACCATTGCTCGTGTTTCTGCACGGCGCCGGCGAGAAGGGCAACGGCACGACCGAGCTGAGTCGCGTGCGCGTCCACGGTCCGCCGCGGTTGGTGCACGAGGGGCGCGAGTTCCCGTTCGTCGTCGTCTCGCCGCAGCTGCCGTCGTCGCAGGGCGGGTGGTCGTCCGGGCTCGTGAAGCAGCTCATCGATACGCTCCAGGTGCGCTTCCGCGTCGATGCGAGCCGAATCTATGTGACCGGACTCAGCCTCGGCGGGATGGGCACCTGGAGCTTCGCGGTCGCGCATCCCACCGTCGCAGCGGCGGTCGTGCCGGTCGCGGGCTCAGGCAGCCCGGGCAGCGCGTGCGCCATGCGGAATGTGCCCGTTTGGGCATTCCATGGGGACGCCGATGGTGTCGTGAACATCTCGGGGAGTCGTTCGATGATCGACGCGCTCAACGCGTGTGTGCCGCAGCCGAGCGCGACGCCGCGCTTCACGGTGTACGCGGGAGTCGGTCACGATTCGTGGACGCGGACGTACAACGGCTCCGCCGGGCACGACATCTACGCGTGGTTACTGACGCATCGACGCGTGGCGCCCTAGGCACGGCGTTGGATCACGCCGACCGCGGTGCGGCATGCGCCGCGCCGGTTCCCGCCGCGCGGCCCGTCGCCCAACTCCACAGGAAGTTGTATCCGCCGATCGGGCCGAAGGCATCGAGCACCTCCCCGCAGAAGAACAGTCCGGGGTGGAGTTTGCTCTCCATCGTGCGCGGATCGATCTCGGCCAAGCTCACGCCGCCGCCCATCACTTCGGCCTTCTTGTAGCCCTCGTCGCCGGTCCACGGCAGCACGCCGCGCACGAGGGTGTCGATCAAGCGCAGCCGTTCCTCGCGCCGCAGTTCGGCGAGTGAGCGCGTCGGTTCGACGTTGGCGCTCGCGAGAAGCGCGCTGGCCAGCCGGTCCGGCATCTCCGCGCGCAACGCGCCGAGCACGGTGCGGGTACCGGCGGGCTTGAGAGCGACGTCCCAGGCGTCGTCATCGAGCGGCGTCCAACGCGCGGTCAGTCGCGCGCGGTCCTTGCCTGTGTCGCCTTCGAGCCGCGAGCGCACGAGCACATGCGACACATCCAACACCGACGGCCCGCTGTAGCCGTGATGCGTGAACAGGAAGCCCCCCGTGGCGGTGGCGGAGCGCGTGGCCGATCGGGCGGTGAGCGTGGCCGTGAGTGAGAGCCCGGCGAGCGTGGCGAACGTGCCCGCGTCGTCGAGTACGGGCGTGAGTGCGGCGTACGTGGGATTGATGGTGTGGCCGAGGGCGCGCGCGAACGCGAGCCCGGCCCCGTCACTGCCCGTGGCGGGCACGGAGAGTCCGCCGCAGGCGATGATCACCGCGTCCGTGTGGAGTTCGGTGGCATCGGCCAAGGTGACGCGCCAGCCGTTGGTGTCGGGTGCGATGGCGTGCACACGCGTCTCCATCCGACGCGTCACGCCGCGACGGTCGGCCAGCGCGAGGAGCCCGTCCCGCACATCCCGCGCCTTGTGTGAGGCGGGGAAGACCTTTCGCAGTGCCGGCTCATCCACCAGCGCGATGCCCACGTCCTGCTCGAAGAAGCGTCGTTGTTCGGCCAGCGGCCACGAGCGGATGATGCGCCGCATGGTGTTCACCGAGGAGTCGGTGATGAAGCGCGTCTCGTCGAGCACCAGCGGCAGGACGTTGCAGCGGCCGCCGCCACTGATGAGGATCTTCCGACCGCCATCCTTGGTGCCTTCGATGAGCGTGGTCTGCGCGCCTTCGCTGGCGGCGAAGATCGCCGCCATGGTGCCAGCAGCGCCGGCGCCGATGACGGTGACGCGCCGTCGCGCGTTCTCGCTACGGGAGTCGGTCAATCCGGTATCGAACCACAGTCGGGACGTCGTTCTCGTCAGTGATCACGGTGTAGACGGCCTCTCCGCGTACCGTGAAGGGTGCGAACGTGGAGAACTTCGCCTTCCCGCCGTGCACCTCGGCCACCAGCGTACCGTCGGGCGCATACACGTCGAACATCGTGGTGCCATCGGCGCTGCTGCGCCGTACCCAGAGACGTCGCGTGTCGTCGACGATGATCCTGGCGATCACGGGCTTGATCGCCGGGATGCGGGAGAAGTCCACGCCTGTGGGACCACGCTCTTCAACGTCGGCGATGGCGTCGGCTCGCTCCGACTCGGTAACAGGAACCGCTGGGAGATCGCGGACCACGCGCAGTGTGTCGGTCGCGCCGGGAAGCAGCCGGAGCACCTCATAGCGCGCGGAGTTCGGGACGCACCAAAGCATGCCGTTGCCGTCGAGCGACCAGTCCGCACGTGGCGCAAAGGGGATTCCGATATAGCTCGTACCGTTCCGTGTCCGCGAGATCCACATCGCCGCCTCGCCGAGCTCGCGCGTGCCGCACTCGAGCATCTCGTAGAGCGTGTCCACGCGGGACAGATCTCTCCGGTAGGCCAACACATGGTCGCCGTCGGCGCTGCCCGCCTTCACTACGCAGTCGACGTCCAACAGACGCCCCGCGTCGTCCTCCTTGGGGTCCCACATGCCTTGGGACGAGCAGTGCGACAGGGGCCATGCCGACTCGACGTCTCCCGCAGCGTCGAAGATCGTGAACCGCCCGTTCGCTTCATCACGCATCCACATGCGACCATCGCGCGTGATCTGGATGCCCTCGGCGTTCATGAGCTCGCCGGGTCCCGCGCCCTTGCGGCCGAGCAGCTTCACGAATGCGCCGCTTGAATCGAACGACCGGATCTCCTGCGCGGAATGTTCGTACACGCGGAGGCCGCCCTTGTTGTCGACCTCTAGGCCCTTCACCCATGAGAACAGGGTCGGGCCTTCATTCTCGCTCCCGATCCGTAGCGTCTCGGTGAGCTGCCACTGTTCGGTGGGCTTAGCCGACTGCCGCTCGGCGCACGAAGCGGTGAGAATCAGTCCGACAACGGAGAGAAGACAGCGGGCGCGCGCGAGTCGCATGAACTGTATCCTCAAAGCAAATGGAGTACGACCGGCCCCGCGATCACCACCCAGGCCACGATGCACATCAGCAGCGAGATACCCACGGCGGCGCTACCGAGGTCCTTCGCCTGGCCCGCCAGCGGATGCAACTCCATCGAGACACGATCCACCGTCGCTTCGACCGCGGTGTTGAGCAGTTCGACGACGAGCACCAGGAGCATCAACAGAACCAGCAGCAGCCGTTCGAGACCGCTCACCGGCAGCACGATGGCCGTCGGCACCAAGACGAGCATCGCCAACAGCTCCTGCCGGAACGCAGCCTCGTTGGTGAACGCGTACCGGATCCCACGCGCGGAATACCGCAGCGCATTCGCGATGCGCCGCAGCCCGCCCACGCTCTTGTAGTCGGCGGCGGACCCCGTCATAGGGCCGGTCGCGCGATCGCCCGCATCAGCGCGGCGGCACTCGACGCCAACAGGGCGGGGAAAGCGATCGTGAGCACGAGCAATGGCCCGGCCCCCACCTGCATCGCCGCCCCGACCGACTGCATCACCGACCCCGCCGGCGCGCCACGCGACGACATCCACAACAGCACGCCCCACGCCAACATCGCCGCGAACCCGGCCAGCAACGGCACTGCGGCGTCGGCGCGCCGTACGAAGGCCCAGATCGCTGCGACCACCGGCACCATCCACCACGCGACGGTCCAGGTGAGCGTCGCCATCGCCGCGACCACGCCGAGGAACCACAATGTGCGGCTCATCGCATACCTCCCGCCGGCGACAATGTGAGTGCGCTCATCGACTGCTGTGGTCCCAGCTCCGAACTCGCGCGCGGCATGAGCAGCGGTGCGAGTTGTCCGGTGCGCCACAACTCCAGTCGGTCCGCGTAGCGCGACGACACGGGGTTGCCGCTCTGGCCACCTGGATACGTACCCCATGCATTGACCTCATCGCCCAGCTCCACCACGAAGCGCCAGCTGGCGCCGAACCCCCCGCGGCCGTCGTTGGGGCTCAATGTGCCTGGCCCCGACTGTACGCTGAGGCCCTCGCGCGAGAAGCCGGGGAGTTGCAGCAAATGCCGTATGCTCGCCTGACGCACGGCGCTCCATCTCCACTGCTCGGGGTCGTTGCCGCGCCGCGTGCGCGTGCTACGCCACGCCTCCTTCAACGATTCGATCAAGAGCTGGTCGCGGGATTCGACGGCGCCGGGCGTGGTGCGATCGTCCCACCATACCGAGCGTGTGTCCTCGAACAACCGCGCGAGCATCATGGTACTCGGATTCCCCACACGACGATTCTCGCCGGGGATCACGAACTCGTCCCAGGTGCGCCGCTGCAGCTCGGTGAGCAGCGCGTCGAACAACACCGGACCCTTCTCCTCCGGCGCGAAGCTCCCGCTCCACTGTTCCAGGTACGCGAGCGCCGCTTTCGCGTCGCCGTCGATCAAGTCCGCGCGCGCAGCGGCTGCGGCACGCAGGGCCGCACGGACGACGTCGGTGAGCACGCTCTTGGGATCGGTGTGCGCGAGACGCATCTTGTCGGGCGTCATACCGGCGTCCGCACGCAGGATCTCGTTGATGCGCATCGCGCGCCAGGGCGTGGGCCAATCCCAGCCGAGGTAGCGCGGGCGCACGCTCGGGTCGAGCGGCTGCTGGTTGTTGCTCGCGAGATAGCCTTGGGCCGGCGCCAGCGCCTGCGGATAGTCCGCCAGCGGCCAGTCGCCGATCCAATCGCTCTTGGCCGTGCTGCCGTCGAAGATGCGGTCTCCGCGTCCGTCGCCCGGCCGGATGGGGAAGCGCCCGGTGGCACGGATGCCGATGGTGCCAGCGCGATCGGCCAC
>JBJXGK010000116.1:0-4677 GCA_046153705.1 Gemmatimonadaceae bacterium | reverse complement strand
TCCACCCTGAGTGCGGGTGTTGTCCGCGTCTGCCTGGGGGCGATCGCGGGGGTATTTGGGAGCATGGCGCTCGCAACGTCCGAGCCCAGCATCAGTAGCCTGCCCCCACTCGTCATCCCCTTTGTGCTAGGCTACGGGCTGGAGATCCTGTTTTCCTTCCTTGATCGGGTTGTTGGAATGTTCTCCCAGGGAGACGCTTCGGTCGGCCAGCCGGGCGCCCGCACCGGCTAGTCCGCATCGCGCTCGGCGTTCTTCTCTCCTATAGTACACTCGCCACCATCCTCACGCGAAAGTCACGCCATGCCAAATCCCATCGAAGTGCTGAGCCTCGCAGAGTTCGAACGGCTGCTTGACGTATGGATTCCCGTTCGTCAAATCACGCAGGTGCACGTGCACTGCACCGACCACCCGCGCCACGCCGAGTTTCGAGGGCGGGCAAGCGTTGAGGCGATGCGCTCCTTTCATCGGAGCATCGGGATGGCGGACATCGCGCAGCACCTGACCATCGACCCGCAAGGGTTGATCTGGACGGGTCGACCCTTCGACGTGATGCCCGCCAGTGCCCGCGGGCACAACGGCACCCCCAAGGCGGGACCGTTCATGATTGAGATGGTGGGCCTGTTCGAGCGGAATGTCGATCCGTTCAAGGGGGCACAGAAGGATTCGGCGCAGGCCGTCGTGCGAGCGGTGCTCTCCAAGTTCAACCTGGACGAGAACGCGGTGAAGTTTCACCGGGAGTTTCCCAACACCGGGAAGACCTGTCCGGGCATGGACCTCGACCCCAACAAGTTTCGCAGCGAGATCCAGGCGCTTCTCCAGACCAACACGCTGCGGTCGTTCAACGTACCTGTGCCGCGAGGCGTGCGGCGAGGGACGCTCGGCCGCAATGTGCTGTCCGGCACCGACCTCCGTCTTGAGCCCGACTACCTTGAGGTCCCCGAATACGCCGACGCGGCAGCTGAGCTGGCCGTGCGAACGAACCTCATCGAGCAGGGCCGGCTGTCAGAGGACGAGGACGCGGGCGCTCGGGGCGCTGACGAGGAGTTCCGCGACCTGATTGGTCACGCGGTGAACACGTCGCAGGGCATTCTCTCCGGCAAGGGGGCCATGCGGAATACCCCCGCTGACCTCGACGTGCTCATCCGGGATCATCTCTCGCCGCAGTTTGACACCGGCAAGTTCCACCACCTGCTCTTTTATGCGCATGGTGGACTGGTCGGTGAGAAGTCTGCCCTACGCTATGCGCGCGCCATGCTGCCATGGTGGAGATCCCATGGCGTCTATCCCATCTTCTTCGTGTGGGAGTCGAGCCTTTTCCAGACGGTCTTTCAGCGACCCCGTGGAGGTCGGGGGCTGACCGACGTCACGGACAAGGGCTTTGAACTAGCCACCCAAGGGCTGGCGCGGCCCATCTGGGCGCGCATGAAGGCCAACGCGCGCCGCTGCTCGGCATCGACGACGGACCTCGGCCAGCCGGGCGGCTTGCATGAGCTGGCGCAGCGCCTCATTCCATGGCTGAGGCTGCACAAGAACGTGAAGCTCCATGCCGTTGGGCACAGCACCGGGCCCATCGTGCTTTCCTCCTTCATGCCGCTGCTGGTAAAAGAAGGTTTCCCCTTCGCCTCTCTCAACTACCTGGCGCCGGCGATTCGCATCGACGACTACGCCCGCGATGTCGCGCCGCTCGTGGACGGTAGCACGGTCGAGCGTCTGCGCATCTTCACGATGAGCGATAGAGCCGAGCGCGACGACTCCGTGGCGAAGGTGTATCGCAAATCGTTGCTGTATTACGTGCGTGACGCGTGCGAAGACAAGAGCGACGGGCGCCTCCTCGGACTGCAGAGGGATTTGTTCGATGACGCCAACATGCGAGCGGCGTTTGCACTGGCGAGTGCGCGTGATCATCGAGCACCGGCGACGTCCGGGATCACAGACGTGCGGGCGATCGAGTTTGCGCAGCGCGAGGAGGATGCGCCAATCAATGCGCGGACCATCGCCACGGCGCACAGTGGCTTCGACAACGATGAGGCGACCATGCGCAGCGTCCTCGCCAACGTGCTGCGCGTAGCCGACGTGGGCTTTGCTGGCGACCGCTTCCCCGCACCCGAGGACTTCGAGCGCGACTTCGACTCCGAAGACGCCGCGCGGGCCGCTGAGGACGCGTCTCCCGACGATGAGCCGGAGTCGACGGTTTGCACCTGCCACTGCTGCACTGGCGCCCAAACCGATCGCGTCTCGGCGTTCGATCGTGAAGACGACGATGATTACGATGATGACGAGGACGCCGCGGGTAAGGGTTCGACCACCACGCATGCCGACGGACCTCCCGTCGGTCGACGGCTCGCGGTATGCATCGGCATCGATTCATACCCCACCATGCCTCTGAATGGGTGCGTGAACGACAGTCGGGCGTGGCAGACACGCCTCGAGAAGGTCGGCTTCACCGTCACGTCATTGCGTAACCGGAACGCGACGCGCGCGCACATGCTCAGTGCCTTGACCTCCCTGGTGAACGAAAGCCGGAGCGGCGACCAACTCGTGTTTCAGTACGCGGGCCATGGTACGCAGGTCCCCGATCTCAATGGCGACGAGATCGACCGCTTCGACGAAGCCTTGGTTCCCATCGACTACCAGCAGGGCGAGCTGCTGACTGACGACGACATCTACCAGGCGTGCGCCCGGCTGCGCGAGCGCCCCGGTGTGACACTCACGTTCTTCATGGATTGCTGCAATTCGGGCACGAACACCCGCGTGGCCCCGCTACCGAAGCCTGGCCAGAACCAGAACGTGCGGTTTCTCCGGATGCCGGCATCCGTCCTCCGCGAGTACGAATCGGTGCGCAAAAGCCAGCGTGCGGGTGCGGCGCCGACCGCGAGCGAGCGGGATCCCGTCCCAGGCGTCGTGTCGTTTGCTGCCTGCCTCGATCACGAGTTCGCGTTCGAGACGGACGGCCACGGCGACTTCACCACTCATGCCACCGGGGTGATTGACAGCATTCTCGCCAAGGGCGCGTCAAATCACGCCTTTATCACGGCCGTCGTGAAGGCATTTGGAAGCGCGCGGCGACAGACCCCCATGATGCAGAATCCTGCGCCTGGCTTGAAGGAGCGGAAGCTTCTGGGCGGCCGTTGAGATGAGGGCCCGATTGGCTCCCCACGCCCGGTGGCCGTTCGAGCTTCATCAGGCGGTGAAGCGCGACTTACCGGTGCGCCCCCTCCCGCCCGATGGAATGCCGACCCATCGGCGGTTGCGGGTCTACACGCAGGACCCGAGTGTCGGACGACTCGAGGGCCAGACCTGCACGTTAGCTGTGCCGTATGAGGCCCTTGGGCCTGGGCCTGCTGGCGCGTGGTTTGTGGTGGAAGATCGGGGCTCGAAGGAGTCGCCGCTCAATCTGGACGCGCCCGCGCTCCTCATGGGCAACGGACTCGCGCCGAGTACTACCGATCGACAGTTTGCGTGCCAGATGGTCTATGCGGTGGCCATGGAGACCTACGAGCGGTTTACCGAGGCCCTTGGACGCGACCCGGGGTTCGGGCCGATCCCGCAGCCGGATCGTCGTCTCCGGCTGATCCCACGTGCCTTCAAGGAGGCCAACGCCTACTACGACCGGGAAGCAGGCACCGTCGAGTTGGGCTGGGAACTAGCCGAGCGGTTCGCGCCGGGTCGCAGCCAACCAGGCAGTCACGTCTTCCTCGCGCTTTCCCGGGACATTGTCACGCACGAGATCAGCCACGCATTGCTTGATGGCCTGCGGCCGAACTTCCTTCGACCAACCCACCAGGACGTGGCGGCGCTCCACGAGGGATTCGCGGACCTCGTGGCGATCTTTCTCCACTTCACCCAACGCGACGTGGTGGCAGCAGCCATCGAGCGCACGCAAGGCCGCGTGGATACCGACCAACTCGCAGCAATTGGGCGTCAGTTCGGGTTCGAGCTGATCGATGGTCGTTCTCCTTTGCGCACCGCGGTGCACACGGGGGGTTGGGACGAGGCCGTGCCCAGCTCACTCACGTATGCAGCCAACCATGAAGAACACGATCTGGGCGCGGTGCTGGTGTCGGCCTGCTTTGAGGCCTTCCGCCGCATCTTCGAGATGCGGACGGCGCGGCTCCGTCGTGTGTTTGCACCGTATCAGGGCCGACTGCCCAGCGAGGGTGTAGATTTGCTCGCTGGCGAGGCTTGTCAATTGGCGCGACAGTTCTTGAATATCGTGATCCGCGCAATCGACTACACGCCATCGAGCCATTGCACGTTCGGCGAGTATCTTCGCGCCATGATCACGGCGGACGCCGACCTGGTGGCGGACGATCCGTGGGCCTACCGCGAGGCGATGGTCACCGCGTTCCGACGCTATGGCGTAACGGTCCCCGACGTGGATGACCTGAGCGAGGAGTCGCTGCTCTGGGACCAGCCGGATCGGCCCATCGTCGTCGACGAGCTGCGCTTCAGCCAGCTACGCCTCGACTGTACCGACGGCTTGATTCAGTGGAGTGACAAGAGTCGCCAGATCGACGCGGCCGAGGCACTCGGGCGCGTGGTCTGCAGCAGCGAGCACGGCCGGGCATGTGGATTAGCGCGTCCGGGAGGGAAAATACAGCCACCGCGTGTGATGTCACTCCGAACGCTGCGCCGTGTGTCGCCGGACGGCCGCGTGAACTTTGATACCGTCGCGGA
>JBJXGK010000113.1:0-6022 GCA_046153705.1 Gemmatimonadaceae bacterium | reverse complement strand
GGTCGCGCACCAAGCGCGACCGCCGCTCCGGTGGCGACGAGTGACCGACGAGTGACCGACGAGTGACCGACGAGTCAGCGACGTCGCCTAAGCCGCGCTACCGCCGCGTCGTGAGCGACGGACGGAACGTCACGCCGATGGTGATGGTCAACAGATCGGCCCGTGTCTCGCGCGGCGTCACGATGAGGTCACCGTTGGCATCCTCGATGATGTCACCCTCGGTGAGATAGCGCACCTTCTCCCCGTTCCAGGTGTAGCGCGCGCCGATGTCGAACATCGTGCTGCCCTTCCCCACCGGGATGTAGAACCCGCCCAGCACGGTCTTCGCGAACGTCCCGTCACTCGAGTTGGTCGACGTCGCGAACGGCACGTTGCTGCTGTTGGAGCCTTCCACCGACGAGGAGGTGGTGAACGCGGAGAACCCGATCATCCCGCCGACGTACGGCTTGGGCGTGGGGCCCGGCAAGCCAAGCTGCGCCCCGATGTTCCCGCCGAAGATCGTGTTCGTCGTGCGCACGTCGACGTTGATCAGTCCGAGTGCGCCACCGCCCAGCGGGACGCGCCGCGTCTCCGAGCCGTAGATCATGACGCCCAAGTCGGTGCGCAACCCGATCACGCTGTTCACGGCGAAGATCAAACCGCCTCCGACGCCACCGGCGATCTTCACACCCTGCGCGAACTCACCCTGCGGGATGCCCACCTGTAGGGCAAGCGGGATGGAGAGGGGACCGGGTGCCATCTCCTGCGCCGCGAGCGGTGCGAGGGAAGCGGCGGAGGCGACACCGACCAGTGAGGTGAGCAGGATACGGAGAGCGGCACCGCGTGCGGCGCGCGCGACGATCGGACGCATGGGGAGAGAGGCGAGAGGATTGGGTCGAGCAGACGCGGATCCTACCGCGCCGCCGGATTCGCTGTTTCACCGATCAGAATCTGTGCGCTGCCCATCGCCGCCGCGAGCGCTCCCATCGCACTCGCACGCCGTGCCGCGATCGTCGCACGCCGCTGGCGCTCGTCCAGCAACGCACGCTCACGCAGGTTCACGATCAGCAGCGAGCTCTCGCCGATCTCGAACCGGCGGACCTCCGCCGCCAGCAACGCTTCGCTCGCGCTCACCACACGCGCCTGCCGCTCTGCCTGTTCGTCCACCGCGCTGAGATCCACGAGCGCGCGTTCCACCGCGAGGCGCACATCACGCTGCGCCCGGTCGCGCTCCCACCCCAACACCTGCGCGCGCTGCGTCGCTGCGCGCCAGCGACCGAGTTCGCGGCGCATCAGCAGCGGCAACTTGAGCGAGGCCCCGGCCTTGGCGTCGTCCTCGATCGCGTCGAACCCCGGCAGGTCACCGAGACTCCGCCCCGGGGCCAGTGCGCTCACATCGAGACTCGCCGAGGGCAGCACCTGGGTGGCGACGAGCCGGCGCTGCGCGTCCGCCTGAAGGAACCGCGCTCGAGCGCTCTGGACGGTGGGATGCACCGCGACCGCACGCGCAATCGCCGCTTCTCCGATCGCCGGCACCGACATCGCTCCGTCGGCGAACGGGTCGACCGGACGTAGCGCGGCGGTCGGCGTCTCGGGCGCGCCTTCACGCGTCCAGAGATATCCGACCACCGTCAGTCGCGCCGACGCCGCTGCGGCGCGCGCTTCACTCTCCGAGACGAGCCGACGCTCCAGCTCCGCCAACGCCTCGATGCTGTCGATGGCCGCCGCATCACCGGCCGCCACACGACGCCGGGTCGCGTCGAACCGGAACCGCGCCAGCGCCACGCCGTCTCGCGCGATCTCGGCGCGGGCTTCGGCCTCGTACCACGCGCCCCAGTCGCGCGCGGCGCCCTGCAGCAGGCGCACGATCGCACCGTCACGCTCGGCCTCCGCAGCCGCCTCGGCGAGCTCCGCCTGGCGGAGCGAGGTGCGACGCTCGTCCGCGAATATGCGCGGACCTATCGGCAAGCTGATGCCGGCCGACAGGAGGCCGTTGTCGGGCGTCGCTCGCTCGGGATTGATGATCTGCCCCGCCGCGCGCTCCCACCCGACCTTCACGTCCACCCCCCACGGCGTCGGCAGCACCACCTTCGCGTCGAGCTCATCGTAGTAGCCGATGCCCTTGAACCGCTTGTAGTCCCAGGTCGCCGCCACGTAGGGATCGAAGGCCCCGCGCGCCGCGAGCGCATCGGCGCGCACCTGACGCTCCGTGAGGTCCGCCTGCCGCGCAAGCGGATGTGTGCGGCGCACGCGCTCGAGGAACGAGTCGAGCGCGACGAGCATCGTGTCCGCTGCCGACGCGGGTGCCGACACCTGCGCCCGAGCCGTTCGCGGGACTCCTGCCACGAGCAGCATGACGAACGCGCCTACAGCACGCCGAATCACGGCTTCTCGCTCTTCGACGAACCATCACCGGATTGCTTCGGCGACGCGCCGCTCGCGGCCGAACCGCTGCCGGCGTCCTTGGGCAGCGCCGCAGGGAATCCGTTCACGAGACGCCAGATCTCGAACCACACGCGGACCTCTCGCAGCAACGCCCATCCCCGCACGCCTGAACCGAGTCGCAACTCGGTCGGCCACGGCTCTTCCGCAGGGTCCGCCGCAACGAGCACGCGGTACGTTCCATTGGGCAGTGCGAACTGGTCGATCACCGCCACCTGGCCGCCGAACGTGCCCACCGCGACACTCGGCCAGCCACTGAACTGCACCGCGGGCCAGCCTTCGAACTCGATGCGCACTTTGTCACCGATGCGCACCAGCGGCACGTCGCGCGCGCTCACCTGCAGCGCCACCGCCAGCTGGGGCGTCGACGGCTGCACGCTCGCCACCGCCTCGCCGTCCTTCACGATCTCGCCCGTGCCGCCGCGCAACGCGCGCACCACGATGCCGTCGCGCGGTGCGCGCACCACGAGCAAACCCTGCCGCTCGGCGAGGTTGTCGACTCCCATCGCCAGCTTCGCGACGTCAGACTCGCCCTCCGCCACCTCCGCCAACGTCGCGCTGCGGTCGCCCTCGACCTTCGCGATCTTCTCGCGATAGTCGGCGTCCACGCCGCTTCTCTCCGCCCGCGCGGTTCCGAGCGCCGCCCGCTGTTCGGTCGCGAGCGCACTCGCCCGTTGCGCGCGCTGGCGCGCGGCCTCGAGTTCCGCCAGCGAACGCAGGCCGGCAGCGAACAGACTCTGCGCACGCTCCAGCTGCAGGGTCGCCAACGAATCCTCCAGCTGCGCCGCCACCAGCGTCGCCGTGAGCTGTGCGATGCGGTTGTCCGCCTTCTGGATCGCGAACACCCACGCCGAGTCGAGCGCCACGCGCTGGCGCGCGAGCGCGTCGGCCTTGTCCGACTTGCTCGCGACCGCGAGCCGCTTCTGACGCAGCTGTTGACCCGTCCGGTCCAACGCCCGCGGGTCGAGGTAGCTCTCCTTCACCTCGGCGAGCGCGACGATCGGGTCACCTGCCTTCACCACCGCACCTTCCTCGACGAACCACTCCACCACGCGCCCTCCGACCGTCGCGACCGCCTGCTGCGGACGCTCATCCGGACGCAGGGCCGTCACCTCACCCAGCCCCTGCACGTTCTGCTGCCAGGGGAGGAAGAGGAGCACCAAAAGGACCGCCGCCATCGCGAGCATCCAGCGACGGAGGGTGCGGAATGACGCCGGACGGGCGAGCAGCCGGACCGACTCGAGGCGCGGAGTGTCGCCGCCCTGATACAGGATGTCCGCCATCAGCGGCTCCCGCCGGTCGCCGGCACCAACGCTTCGACGTAGGGATCCTGCGAGCACGCCGACCACACGCCCAACGCCCGCACGCGCCCGGCGTGCAGCACGAGCACACGATCACAGGCCTCGAGCAGCTCGCGCGAATGCGAGACCATCACCAGCGTCCACGGCGCCGAGCGATCGGTGAGCATCGCGACGAGTTCGCGGCGTGTCTCCGGCTCCACGTTCGTCAACCAGTCGTCGAGGATGAGCAGCCGCGGACGGTTCACGATCGCGCGCGCCACCAGCAGCCGCACCCGCAACGACGTCGGGAGTCCGCGCCCATCGTTCGTCAGTTCGGCCTGCACGCCCTTCGGCAACGCCTGCACCTCGACCGCCGCGCCGACACGCGTGAGGGCCTCGCGGACATCCGCCGGACCGATCCCGGTGCGGCCGAGAGTGATGTTCTCCTCAACCGTGCCGTCGAAGAACGGCGCGGTCGCGAGCAACAGTCCGAGCCGGTCGCGCAGCGAGGCCGGGTCGATATCCTGATGGGTGATCCCGTCATAGCGCAGCAACCCCGAACAACTCGGCAACACACCGCCGAGCACACTCAGCAGCGTCGAGGTACCCGACCCGTCGGCGCCGATGACCGCGACCCGCTCGCCCGGTGCGATCGCGATCGAGACGTCTTGGATCGCATCGCGCGACGCGTCCGCATAGCGATACGTGACGCCGTCCAACCGCACGTCCAACCCGCGCCCCGAGTCGAGCGCCAGACCCGTCGAACGCTCCAACGGCAGCTCCGTCACGTGCCCGAGCTTCACGACCGACGTGATCACGTCGTAGACCTCGGCGATCGAGTTGACGAGCTTCTCGATCCCGGCCAGCACCGTCACGATCACCAACTCGGCTGCCACGAACTGGCCCAAGGTGATCTGCCGATCGACCACCAGCGCGCTACCGAGGATCAGCAGCGCACCGGTAACGACGACCTTGAAGCCGATCGCCGCCATCGCCTGCGTCACCAACACGCGGAAATGCCGCTGACGGTACCTGAGGTAGCCGCTCACATGCGCGTCCATCTGCTCCAACGCGGGCGTCGCGCGGCCCGCCGCCTTGAACGTCGTCACCGCGCGCGCGACCTCCTCGAGCCAGTGCACCGCACGGTACTTGTACGTGCTCTCCTTGAGACTCGTCTCCAGACCCCTCGGCCCCGTCAGCCGGATCGTGAGCGCGAGTGAGACCACCAATCCCAGACTGAAGAGCGTGAAGTACGGATGATAGAACGTGAGGAGCAGCAGACCGAACACCACCTGCAACAGCGCGGTGGTCGTGCCGGTGAGCAGCTTGCCGAGGCTCTTCTGGATCGTGACCACTTCGAAGAAGCGGTTCATTCGCTCAGGGAGATCCTCATGCCAGGTCTCCTCGAGCCCCACCCGCGGCACGCGCAACGAGAACTCCAGCGCGAATCGCGCGAAGATGCGCTGCTGGATCGACTCCACGGCCGCGAGCTGCAACACCTGCAGCACACCGGTCGCCAGCGTGCCGAGCACCACGAAGCCGATGAGCAGCACCACTGGCTGCAGCAGCAGTCCACCCGACACGAGGCCGATGATCGCCTGCACACCGAGCGGCAGCGTCAGGCTGAACAGACCCACCAACGTGGCATATGCGTACACCAGGCCGATGTTGCCGCGCTCCACGTACAAGAGTTCCCACAGCCGCTCCAGCGGCGTTGGTTCCCTGGTCGGAGGCGGTCCGATCGCCGGGATCGCCGTCGGGATGAGCGCGCCGATGATACCACCGTCGCTCAGCCAGCTGAGTAGCGCCGCGGCGTCGCGAACACCCGGCTCACCAGTGCCCGTGGCAGTCACCTCACGCACGACGAAGGCGGCATCGTCGCGGCGTTCGACGAGCGCGATGCGCAGCCCGGCCGTGGGATGATCGGCCAACAGCACCACCGGCGCTTCAAGACGCGAGGCGTACGCACCCCATTCACTCGCGCCGAGCGAGCGGCGCAAGAACCCGATGCCGGCCCGTCGTCCGGCTTCGACGATGCGGTCCGCAACGGGAGCGGCGAGTGCTGGGATGGGATCGAGACGCGCGAGGTCGGCGCGCCATGCAGCGTCAGTCGTTTCTGTGCCGAGGCGCGCGGCGAGCCACTGCGTGACCAACCGTGGGATCGGATTCGGATCCATTGACGAGAGAGGCCCTGTTTCCGGAGTAATGTTGTCGCCTTTTAATAATAGCGGCACCGATTTCGTTCCAGCCGGTCCTAAGGCTTTCCAGCAGTACAATCTACGTCCAGAAACAAGCGGGGCGGGGCGCCTGCGCGCCCCGCC
>JBJXGK010000107.1:0-26064 GCA_046153705.1 Gemmatimonadaceae bacterium | reverse complement strand
ATGGTCTCGGCGAACTACTTCACGATGCTCGGCGTGACCGCGGCGCGCGGACGCACGTTCACCCCCGACGAGACGGCCCACGGCGCGCATCCCATCGTCGTGTTGAGCGACGGTGCGTGGCGGTCGTTGTTCGGCGCGGACCCGGCGGTGGTGGGGAAGTCGGTTCCGGTGAACGGCCTGCCATACACCATCGTGGGGGTCGCGCCGCCGGAGTTCCGCGGCACTGTGCAACTGGTGGAGCCCGTGCTCTGGGTACCGCTCGCGCAGCTGGAGCATCTGCGACCGGGCACGGGCCCGGCGGTCTGGGAGAGCGGCAACAACTTCACCGACGTGATTGGGCGCCTGAAGTCGGGGGTGACGGTCGCGCAGGCCGAAGCGCGGATGTCGGCGCTGGCAAAAGAACTCGTCGCCGAACTCCCGGACACGTACGCCGACTCGTATATCACCGTCTTGCCGAAGTCCGAGGTCGGCATCCATCCGACGATGCGCGGCGCGCAGGTGGGCATGTCGCTCGCGGTGCTCGCCGTCGTGGCGCTGTTGCTCGTGATCGCCTGCGTGAACGTGGCCAATCTCTTCCTCGCGCGGGCCCGCGATCGCGCGCGGGAGATGGCGATCCGTCTGGCGCTCGGCGCGCGACGAGCGGCTTTGCTGCGCCAGCTGCTGGTGGAGAGTCTCGTGTTCTCGCTGGTCTCTGGCGTGGTGGGCATCCTCGTGGCGACGTGGGCCATCTCGCTGATCAACGGTATCTCGCTGCCGATCGACGTTCCCATCCGGTCGGAGTTCTCCCTGAGCCCGACGGTGCTGGTCTTCGCGCTGCTCGCCTCGGTGGTCACCGGCGTGTTGTTCGGCTTGGTACCGGCACTGCAGGCGACGCGTCCGGCGCTCATCCCCGCGCTCAAGGGCGAAGCACCTGCGGGCGGTGGTCGCTCGCGGATGAGCAAGGGCCTCGTCATCGCCCAGATGTCGCTCTCCATCGTGTTGCTGGTGAGCGCGGGGCTGTTTCTGAACAATCTCCGCAACGCGACGGCCCTCGACAAAGGATTCGCCGGCGATAACCTGTTGCTGGCCGAACTCGATCCCTCGCTGAACGGCTACAACCGCGGCCGCACCGAGGAGTTCTACCGCGACCTGATGGATCGCCTCACGCGCGACCCGCAGGTGCGGTCGGCCGCGATCGTCGCCGACGCGCCGCTCGGGCTCTCCACCAGCGATCGCGGGGTGGACGTGCCCGGGTACGTGCCGGCAGAAGGCGAGAGCATGAGCATCCTGTACGTCTCGTCGTCGCCCGGATACTTCGAGACGATGGGCATCCCGATCTCCAAGGGCCGCGACTTCACGCTGAACGATGACTCCGCGTCGGTCGCGGTGCTCATCGTGAACGAACGGTTCGCCGAGCGGTTCTGGCCGGGCCAGGAGCCGCTGGGGAAGACCGTGCGCACCCGGGGCCGCGATCACACCATCGTCGGTGTCGTGCCCACAGGCAAATACCGCCGGCTCGGCGAAGAGCCGACGGCCTACATGTACTTCTCGCAGGGCCAGGCATTCCAGGCGAGCATGACCCTGGTGCTCCGTACCGCATCCGACCCGAATGCCGCCATCCCCATGCTCCGCCGGGAAGCCCAGGCACTGGATGCGAATCTCCCCGTGAGCAGTGTACGTACGATGGATGGACACCTGGGCATCGCGTTGATGCCTGCGCGGCTCACCGGTATGGCACTCGGGCTCTTCGGCGTGCTCGGGCTAGCGCTCGCGTCGATCGGGATGTACGGCGTCATGGCATACTCGGTCTCCCAGCGGACCCGGGAGATCGGGATCCGCATGGCGATCGGCGCGGCGGCTTCCGATGTGATCGCGCTGGTGATGCGGCAGGGCCTCACGCTGGTGCTGGTGGGCACCGTGATCGGACTGGCCGCAGCGTTCGGTGCGGCGAAGTTGTTGGCTGGTGTGTTGTATGGTGGGAACTCGATCGATCCGTTGACGTTCACGCTGGTCCCGGTGCTCCTCATCGCAGTGGCTGCGGTCGCGACGTTCGCGCCGGCACGCCGCGCCGCGACCGTGGACCCGGCAATCACCCTCCGTTCGGACTGAGATGGACATCGCACGCGCACCACGCAAGAAGACCGGACGCAACATCGCCATCGGCGCGGGCGCGGCAGCGGTGGTCCTCGCGACCATCGCGCTCTCGCGTCTCGACCCGGCGGCACCCACCGTCCAGCGCGTCGCCATCCTCATCGACTCGGTGCGGCAGGGCGATGTGGTGCGTGAAGTGCGCGGCCCGGGGACACTCGTGCCCGAGCAGATCCGCTGGATCACCGCGCAGGCTTCGGCGCGCGTGGAGCGCAAGTCGGCGGAGAGCGGTGAGAAGGTCGGGGCAGGGCAAGTGTTGCTTGAGATGTCCAACCCGGACCTGCAGATCCAGACCATGCAGGCCGAGCAGCAGGTGCGGCAGGCGCAGATCGAACTGCTCAACCTGAAGACCAATCTCCGGTCGAGCATCCTCACTCAAGAAGGCGTGGTCGCGAACTCGCGCACGCAGTTCGTGAGCGCGCGGCAGGAGGCCGAAGCCGCTGACTCGCTGGTGAAGCTCAAGCTCATCTCGCCCTTCGAGATGAACAATCGCAAGGCGCAGGCCGAGGAGGCCGCGACGCGGTTGCGCGTGGAGCAGGAGCGTCTGGAGCTGCAGAAGGCGGCGATCGACTCGCAGATCGCGACGCAAGGCTCGCAGGTGGTGCAGCTCGAGGCCATCGCCGAGCGGCAGCGCAATCGGCTCTCGTCGCTCTCGGTGCGCGCCCCTGAGAACGGCGTGCTGCAGGATCTCACGCTGCAGCTCGGTCAGTGGGTGCCCGAGGGCACGACGCTCGCCAAGGTGGTGCAACCCGGCAAGCTCAAGGCGGTGTTGCGGATCCCCGAGTCGCAGGCCAAGGATGTGGTGATCGGGCAGCGTGCGTCGGTCGATACCCGCAATGGCATCGTGCAGGGCAAGGTGATCCGCAAGGATCCCTCAGCCATCCAGGGCACGGTGACCATCGACGTGTCTCTCGAGGGCGCGCTGCCGCCGGGCGCGGTGCCGGATCTCTCCGTGGACGGCACCATCCAGATCGAACGGCTCAACAACGTGCTGTATACCGGGCGGCCGGCCTTCGGCGCGGCGTCGGGTCGCGTCGGGCTGTTCAAGCTCGTCGATGGTGGCAGTGCCGCGATCCGCGTTCCGGTGGAACTCGGCCGCACTTCGGTGAACACCGTTGAGATCCTCAACGGCTTGGTGATCGGCGACCGGGTGATCCTGAGCGACATGACCCAATACGCGAACACCGAACGCGTGCGCATCAAGTAGCGACTGGCCGCATTCCTTGACATTCTTCCGTCCGTTCCCCACGCAACCCAGAGCACTCCCATGAGCACATCGTCTCTCATCCACATGACCGGCATCAAGAAGGTGTTCCTCACGGACGAGGTGGAGACGCACGCGCTGCAGGACATCCACTTCGAGATCAAGAAAGGGGAATACGTCGCGATCTCCGGCCCGTCGGGCTGCGGCAAGACGACGCTGCTCTCCATCCTCGGCCTCCTCGACACGCCGAGCGACGGCGAGTATCTGCTCGAAGGTCAGCCGGTGGCGCGTCTCGCGCCGATCGAGCGTGCGCGCGTACGCAACCGCCAGATCGGCTTCATCTTCCAGGCGTTCAACCTGATCGGCGACCTGAACGTGTTCGAGAACGTCGAGTTGCCGCTGACATACCGTGAGATGAGCGCTACCGAGCGTCGCGATCGGGTGAACGCTGCGCTGGAGCGGGTGGGCATGACGCATCGCGCCAAGCACTTTCCGACGCAGCTCTCGGGCGGTCAGCAGCAGCGTGTGGCGGTGGCACGTGCCGTGGCGGGCGATCCGGCGATCCTGCTCGCCGACGAGCCGACCGGTAACCTCGACTCCAAGAACGGCGAAGCGGTGATGGAACTGCTACGCGAGCTCAACAAGAACGGCGCAACGATCTGCATGGTGACGCACGACAACCGCTACGCGCAGCACGCGGATCGTGAAGTGCACTTGTTCGACGGCAAGGTCGCGGAGCCGGCGGTGGCGTGACGCCGAGTTGGCGTGACGTCGCGTTGGCCTGACGTCGCGCTGGCGTTGCGTTAGCGCACCATCTGCAGGCGGCCGTTCTCATTCGCGATGAACGCCCGCGCCCCACCTACGGAGAACGCGATATGTCGCGGGGATCCGCCGGTGGGGATCGCGAACAGCGGATCACCGGTCGCGACGCTCACCACATGCACCTGGCCGAGCGCGGACTGCGACACCCAGAGCTGCGTGGCGTCGCGCGTGAACGCCATGCGGAACGCGCCGGGCATGGGAATGGAGTCGCTGCGGGCAAGTGATACACGGTCCAGCACGGTGATCCATCCCATCTCGTTGGCGATGTAGATCGATGTGTTGGTGGGGTGCAGCGAGACGTCCTGCGGCGACCCGCCGAGTGTCACGACACGGCCCTTGGTGTTGTTGACGGTGTTGACCTCGGTGAGCGTGCCGTTGGTGGAGGAGACCCAGAGCCGCTGACGCATGAGATCGATCGCGATGCCGTTGGGCGTCGCGCCGATGCTGAGCGTGGTGTCCACTGTGCCCGTTGCTTCGTCGACGACCAGCAGGCTGCCGTTCGTCAGGGTGATGTACAGCTTCTGCTCTCCGGAGCCGGCGGCGATGCGCAGCGGTTGGCCGGGTACGTCGAACGCTCGCGACTCGGCGCCGCTGACGGCGTTGATGACGGAAATGTTCGCGCTGTTGATGTTGGTGGAGTACGCCGTTCGCCCGTCCGCACTGAAGACGATCTCGTCGGGGCGCTGTCCCACGCGGAACGAACCGATGACCGTGGGCACGGAGTCGGCGTAGGCGACGCGCGTGATGGAGTCCGTGAACGGTCGCGTGACGTAGAGGTCACCGCGCGACGAGACGGCGGTGCCCCACGGGCCGTGGCCGATCAAGGCGAAGGTGAGGTTCGCACCCAGCGGATGGCCGGTGGCGGGGTCTGGATCGGGGTCGAAGTCGGGATCGGTGCTGTCGGCGCAGGCGGCGGCGAGCACCAGCACCAGGGCAGCCGCGAGGCCAGCGACGTATTGCGGTGCGCCAGCGTGGAACCGCATGCGAATCTCCGGCATGAGAATGTGTCGGGCGTTCGCCGAAAGGTCGCACTGAGGCTGCCCACCGCAAGGTCCGTAGCGAAACGGGGCCCCCCGCGACAACGTTCACCTACGGAGCCAAGCCGCCTCGATCTTACGGGCTCCCATTCCCCCGGTCCAGACCATGCCCCAGACGTCCGACCAAGACCGCCTCCGCCGACGGCTGTTCCTCTTCATCCTCGCCCTCTTCATCGGCGGGATCCTCCTCCGCGCCGGCGCGACCCGCATCACCGACTGGTTCTGGTTCAAGGAAGTCGGTTTCGAACGCGTCTTCCTGCTCCAGCTCGGGGCCCAGTGGACCCTCGGCCTGCTCGCCGGACTCGGCGGCTTCGCGTTGCTCTATGGCAACGCGCGCATCGCGCTGCGCGGCATCGAGCAGGTGCGCGAGTCGGTCACCGTGCTCGCGCAGGGCGGCATCCAGACCCGCGAGCGCCTCTTCGTGCGCCTCGCCGAACTCCTCGCCATGCCGTTCGCGGCGCTCGGCGCGTTGGCGCTGGCGAGCACGGCCGGCGGGCGCTGGCGCACGCTCGTGCAGTTCTGGCATCGCACTCCGTTCGGCGACGTCGACCCGGTGTTCGGGCGCGATATCGCGTACTACGTCTTCACGTTGCCGACCATCGAGCTCGGCTTCGACTTGGTGAGTGGCGCACTCACGTTCGCTCTCATCTTCCTCACGCTGCCGATCTATCTCGCGCGCGGCGACATCTACTTCCGGCAGGGTTCGTTGCGCGCCGAGAAGAACGTGCATCTGCACGTCGCGACGCTGCTCGGCGTGCTGCTCCTCGTGCAGGCGGCGCGGTTGCTCTTCGTGGCCGGTCCGTCACTGCTGTTCGGTACCCATGCACCGCTGCAGGGCGCGAGCCTCACGGACGTGACCATCGTGCTGCCGGCGCAGCGCGCGTTGGCCGCGCTGCTGTTCGTGGGCGCCGGATGGATCCTGTTCAATGCGCGGCGCGGCACGTTGGTGCGCCCCGCGATCAGCGTCGTGGGCGGCTACCTCGTGTTGTCGTTCCTGTTGACGGTGCTCATCCCGGCGTCGTATCAGCGCCTGGTGGTGCAGCCCAACGAACTGGCCCGCGAGACCCCGCAGATCGTCCACCACATCACGGCCACTCGGCGCGCGTGGGGACTCGACAAGGTGGAACGGCGGGAACTCGAGGGGGACCAAGGCCTCACGGCGAAGGACCTCGAGGCCAATCGCGCGACGCTCGATAACGTGCGCCTCTGGGACCGTGGGCCATTGCTGCGCACGTTCGGGCAGCTGCAGTCCATCCGCACGTACTACGAGTTCGTCGCGATCGACGACGACCGTTACGTCGTGAACGGCGCGCTCCGCCACGTGCTGCTCTCGGCGCGTGAGCTCGACGTCGCCGCGCTGCCGACGCGCACGTTCGTGAACGAGCACCTCACGTTCACGCACGGCATGGGCCTCACCATGGGCCCCACCAACGAGATCACGCCCGAGGGCCTGCCCGTGCTCTGGGTGCAGGACCTCCCGCCGACGTCGAGTGTGGACCGCACGATCTCGCGGCCGCAGATCTACTACGGCGAGTTGCAGAGCACGTACGCGCTCGCGCCGTCGAGGCAGCGGGAGTTCGACCATCCTGCGGCTGAGGGCGACGAGGGTGTGTACTCGAGTTACACCGGCACTGGTGGCGTGCCGGCCAAGTCGTTCTTCACGCGCTTGCTGTTCGCGATGCGGTTCCAGTCGCTGAACATCCTGCTCTCCAGCGATCTCACCGACAGCACCAAGGTGCTGTTCTATCGGAACGTGCGCGAGCGCGCGGCGAAGGCGTTGCCGTTCCTCAAGCTGGACAACGATCCGTATATCGTGGTCACCGACAGCGGGCATCTGGTGTGGATGATCGATGCCTATACCGCGACCGATCGGTATCCGTATTCTGCGCGGCTGCGTGACGGGACGAACTACCTGCGCAACAGCGTGAAGATCACCATCGACGCCTACGACGGCGCGATCAAGGCGTATCTCGCCGACGCCGCAGATCCGATGATCAACACGCTGTCGCGGATCTATCCGGGCCTGCTGCGGCCGTTGGAAGAGATGCCAGCCGATCTCCGACGGCACGTGCGCTATCCCGAGACGCTGTTCGACGCGCAGACCTCGCTGTACGCGACCTTCCACATGACCGACCCGGAGACGTTCTACCACCGCGAGGACCAGTGGCAGATCCCACGGGCCGACGAACGTGACGAGTCGATCGGGTTCCAACGGCACATCGTGATGCGCATGCCCGGCGAGAAGGAGGCGGAGTACCTGCTGATGCGGCCGTTCACGCCGCGACAGAAGGACAACCTCGCGAGCTGGCTCGTCGCGCGGAACGATGGGGAGCACTATGGCGAGTTGATCGCGTATCGTTTCCCGCGGCAGAGTCTGGTGTTCGGCCCGCGGCAGGTGGCGAGCCGCATCAGTCAGGACACCGAGGTGTCGCGTCAGGTGTCGCTGTGGGATGCCGGCGGCTCGGAGGTGATTCGCGGTGAGCTGCTGGTGATCCCGATCGAGTCGTCGCTCCTGTATGTGCAGCCGCTCTACCTGCAGTCACAGGGCGGACGTATCCCCGAGCTCAAGCGTGTGATCGTCGTGCACGAGGGTCGGGTGGTGATGGAGGAGACCTTCGAGCGCGCGCTGCGCGTGATGTTCGGCGGCGCGGGGCCGGAGCGGGCGCCGGCCGCGGCCCAGCTGGCCGCGACGAGCAGCGGCGCCGCGCGACCGGCGGCGGACCAGCGTGCCGAACTCACCGCCCTCGCGGTGGGGCACTACGAGAAGGCGCGCGCCGCGCAGCGCTCGGACGACTGGGCGACGTACGGGCGGGAGATGCAGGCGTTGGGTGAGGTGTTGCGGCGGTTGCGCGATCTGAAGCCGTAGAACGGCAGAGGGCAGATGGGAGAGGGGAGATGCGCGGTACTCGCATCTCCCCTCTTTCGTTTCTTGGTCTCTTGGTCGCTCACGCAGGCTTCACCCGGTCGTCATCGCTTCGTCATGCGCTGGCCATCGGCGGCTCACGTGTGGGCGGTAGGGTGGGGGTGACCCCAACCCGGAGTACCGATGGGAACCGTGACGCGCGATGGACTCGATCGGGAGCCGAACGTGATCCCGATGATCGACATCCTGTTGGTGCTCCTGATCGCGGCTATGCTCGAGTTGCTGCCCATGTGGAAGACCGAGGTGGTGTTGCCGGTGCCGGCCGAGTCGTCGGAGGCCGGTCCGGTCGATGCGGCGATCGTCCTGCAGGTCACGTCTGGACCGCGCTACACGGTCAACGGTCGGGAAATCGCTGCACCACGACTGATTCCTGAACTCACCAAGATCTACGAGGGGCGTCCGACGAAGGTGCTCTTCATCGAAGCGGACAAGAAGCTCCGATATCAGGAGGTGTTCTGGATCTTCGGCGCGGTGCGGAGTGCAGGGGTGACGGTGACAGCGGTGAAGATGTGAGAAAGACGAGGGGAGAGGCGAATCACTCGCCTCTCCCCCCACCCAGCTCACATCCGCCAGCTCACATCCGCGGCCGTTCCGGTCCCGCCACCTTCTTCACCAACCGATACATGAACTCCAGGCCCTCGTAGAACGCCTGCGCACTCACGTGTTCGTTCATGCCATGCGCGTTGGGCGTGTCGTAGAACAACCCGGAGACTCCGTATACGGGGATGCCCGCGCGGCGCAGGAACAGACCATCGGTCGCGCCGGTGCTCATGGTCGGTACGACCGGCATCCCCGGCCACACCTCCTTCGTTGTCTCCTCGATGGTGCGCAGCAACTCGGCCGTGAGCGGCGACGGCGGGCTCTCGCGTGCGCCGCGCGACACGGTCACCTTCACGCCCGTGTCGGCGATCGCGGCGATGAGGCGCTTGTTGACTTCGTCGGCGCTCTCGTCGGGCAGGATGCGGCAGTTCACGGTCGCGGTCGCACGCTGCGGCAGGGCATTGCTCGCGTGACCGCCGGTGAGCATGGTCGCCACACACGTGGTGCGCATGCGCGAGTTGTGTGCCGGATCCTTCGCCAGCATCGCCGCTGCGGCCGCGTCGCGTTCGTTCGCGATGAGTGTGCGCATGGCCGCGCCCATCTCGCCGCCGACGATCTCCGCCTGGCGTTTGAAGTACGCGCGCGTGACTTCGTTGAGTTTCACCGGCTGATGGTACGCGCCGAGCTTGACGAGCGCGGCCGCGAGCTGGGTGATCGCGTTGTCGGGGCGCGGCACGGAGCTGTGCCCGCCGGGGTTCGTCGCCTCCACGGTGAAGTTGGCGACCTTCTTCTCGCTCGCCTGCACGTCGTTCGAGATCTTCTTCCCGTCCTCCACGCGACCGCCACCGCCCTCGTTGAACGCGAACTCCGCCTGCAGCAGTTCAGGCCGGTTCTTGAGCATCCACTCCACGCCGTTGGACGTACCGCCTTCCTCGTCCGCCGTGAGCGCCACGATGATGTCGCGGTCGGGGACGATGCCCTCGGCCTTCATGCGGAGCAGGATCGTGAGGTGAATGGCACTCTCGTCCTTGTCGTCCGCGACGCCGCGCCCGTAGAACGTGCCGTCCTTTTCGATGAACTGGAACGGCGGCAGCGTCCAATCCTTCGGATCGGCCTCGACGACGTCGATGTGCGAGAGCAGCAACACCGGCTTGCGCGTGCGATTCGTTCCGCGATACCGCACGACGAGATTGCCCTTCCGCGGTGCGTTCTCAATGACGATCACGTCCTCGGCTGGCCAGCCCCCGGCGCGCATGTGCTTCGCCATCGCCTCGGCCGCGGTCACGGTATTGCCGACCGAATGCGTGGTGTTGATTTCGACGAGTTCGCGCAGCAGCGCGCGTGACTGCTCCTCCCAGCGCGTGAGTGTGCGTTGCTGCGCGTCGAGCGCGGAAGAGGTCAGCAGAGCTGCGGCGGACGTGACGAGCAGTGCACGGGCGATCATGTGGAGTCGGGTTCGGGTCGAGCAGCGAAGTTGCCGAGTCGACGCGACGTCCGCAACTTGCAACATGACGACTCCCCGGACGCTGCCTGCGTTCGCCGCGCTGGGCCTGCGCATCGCGCTCCTCTCGGCGCTGCCGGGCGGGGCGCTACAGGCCCAGCAGGCGCCTGATCGCGCCTTCCGCCCGCCGGTGCCGCGTCCCGCCTTCGCGGCGGACGCCGGACCTCGGCTCTGCCTCGACGAAGGACACTTCAACTTCCACACGCTCGACGACCGCTTCTGGGCATTCGGCGAGCTCGCGCGGCGTGACGGCTTCCGTGTGTCGCCGCTCAAGGCGGTGCTCAGCGCGGCGTCACTCGCCGCCTGCGACCTGCTCGTGATCTCCAATGCGCAGCCCAACGACAAGCCCTGGCCCACGTATCCGCTGCCGACACCATCAGCTTTCACGGTGATCGAGATCGCGGCGGTGCGGGCGTGGGTAGAGCGGGGTGGCCGGTTGTTGCTCATCGCCGACCACATGCCGCTCGCAGGGGCCGCCGCTGATCTCGCGGCCGCGTTCGGCGCGATGTTCACCAACGGCTTCGCGTACCCGGGCACAGCGGCAGCGAACGTCGAAGCCGCGCGTGGCGGCGGAAGCTCCGAGCCCACGCTCTTCGTGCCCGAAGACGGCACGCTGCCCCCACACGCGATCGTAGAAGGGCGCGACGCGTCGGAGCGGATCACGCAGGTTCGCAGCTTCACCGGGCAGGCGTTCCGCTGGGACACACCCGGTGTCGCGCCCGTGATGATCCTGCCGGCCGACTACGTCTCTCTTGAACCGAAGATCGCGTGGCAGTTCGAGAAGGACACACCCGTTCGGAAAGTCGGCGGCTGGCTCCAAGGTGCGACACGGCGCGTGGAACGCGGTCGCGTCGCGCTCTTCGGTGAAGCGGCGATGTTCTCCGCGCAGGTCGCGGGCGCCGAAAAGCGGCCGATGGGGATGAACGCCCCGCTGGCCGAGCAGAACGCGCAGTTCGCGCTGAACGTCCTGCACTGGCTCACCGGCGTCATCGAGCCCTGAGTTCGGCGCTACGGGTGCGGGTGCCCGTGATCTCCGTGATCGCCATCTGCGGCGTTGGCGCCGGTCCCGCCTGAGGCGCGGCGTAGGAGCGTCGCGACGTCGTAGCGCCGCCCCGCGCGGAGCACGACCTCGATCTTCGAGAGCTCGCTGATCTTCTCGCTCGGCTTGCCGTTCACGATGATGAGATCCGCGACCTTGCCCACGCTGATACTGCCGTAGTCCGCCGCGTCCTTCATGAAGCGCGCCGCGTCGATGGTCGCGATCTGTAGCACGCGCGGCGCCGGGATGCCGGCCCGTTCGTACATCTCCAGCTCACGACGGAACGTCGAGCCGCTCGAGTTATCCGTCCCGGCGATCAACGGGATGCCGTGTGCGTACAAGCGCCGAATGAGGTGCAGGTACGCGCTGTCGGCGCGCTGTTGGTCGTTTGAGCCACCGGCGCCCACCGATGCTCCGCCGCCGCCGATCCACAGGTTGAATGTGCCGTCGACCGCTGTGCCGCGCGCCTTGAGGACGTCGAGCAGCCTGGTCATCCCCGGCGAATACACGTCGAAGTTCGGCGCAACTGCGGTCGCGACCTGCGAATACGCGCGCATGCGCGGGAGGTACAGCGAGTCGGGGAAGAAATTGGAGAAGAAGAACGCCGCGTGCTGGATCTCGTCGTAACCAAGTGCGACCGCCGCTTCGATGCTCATGCCACGCGGGATGTGTCCGCTGAGCAGCATACCGTGCTTCTTCGCCTCGGCGGCGATGGTCGGGACGAGGTCGGGATGCACGACGTTGTAGAGCTTGATCTGCGTGTAGCCGTTGGCGGCGTACTTGGTCACCCACGCACGCGCCTCGGCTTCGTCGCGCGCGATGGCCTCGGAAGGGCCCGCCCACGCGAGCGGCCCTTCGATGAATCCCGCGAGGACCAAGCGTGGCGTCGCGAGTCTACCGGCGCGCTCGCGGTCGCGGATGGACACCGCGACGTCCATGTCCGCCGCCATGTCGCGTACGGTGGTGAGTCCGTTCGCCAACTGCGTGAGGCCGAGTCCGGCCTGATGGCCGACCTGCGTGTGGCCGTGCATATCCCAGAGGCCCGGCATCACCGTCTTGCCCTTGGCGTCGATGATGGTCGCACCCGCTGGGATGCTCACCGCGTCGGCGGCCCCTACCGCGATGATGCGGTCCCCGCGTACGAGCACGGTCTGGGCGGGGCGGAGCACGCCGGCCTCGCTGTCGAACACATCACCGTTGACGATCGCGATGTGCCCGTTGGTCGCAGTCACGGCGGTCTTGGCCAGCGCTTCACCCTGCGCCTCGCGCCACTTGAGTTCGATCGCGCGGAACGCCGGTAGCAGCGCGGTCACATCGCTGCGCACGGTGATGAACCACTGCACCTCGGTGGCGAGGAGGTCACCCTTCTCATCGAGCCAGATGCCTTGATGGTTGACCGAGGTGCCACGTTGTACCATGACGAGTCTTGCGCGTTGCGCGCGGCCACCAGCGCGGAGCGTGGTGTCGGCGATGATGGTCGCGCGCAGGTCGCCGCCGGCGATCATGCTGCCACGACGCTCGGGCAACGTGAGCAGCTTGCGCGCGATCATCGCCTGCTCGAACGGCGTGCCGCCGCGCAGTCCGACGATCGAGCTTGGTGCGCGCGCGACCATCGCCGCCGGCGCCGTACCGAAGGTGAATCGCACGGAGTCGCCCGCCACTTCGAAGCGCTCCATCGCGGGTCCGGCACTGCCGTCGGGCAACACGGCACGTTGCTCACCGCCGCGCAGGCTGCCATCTGCTGCCAGCGCGTAGCGCGTCTCCATGCGCCCGCCGCGATTGCGGTCGGTATAGACGTGGCGCACCACCATGGAATCCCGCGTCGTGCGAACCTCGAGCGTCCCAGCGGTGCGCCCGTGGTTGTCGACGATCCAAGTCGGCGCCGCCGACTGCGCCTCAACCGGCGCTACCGAGAGCGTCGCGACTAGCAGTCCGACCCCGAGCCGCGGTACCGAGCGAACCATGGATTCCACCGAGAAGAGTGTGGGCCCAAATGTGCCGCAGAGCCCCGCATCCCGCACCTCACCGCCATCCACCTTCCCCAATCCGCCATCTGCCATTACTATAGGGGGGTAGGGTATCGCCAGCTACCATCGACCAGTCGAGCGTATGTCCAAACTCACCTTCGAAATCACCGGCATGACCTGCGGCCACTGTGTCGCTGCGGTCGATCGTACACTCAAGGGCCTCGACGGCGTCGCCACGCGCGACGTGAAGATCGGGGCCGCCGAAGTGGAGTTCGACGAATCACGTCTCTCGGCGGGGCAGATCGCGCAGGCGATCGCGGATGAGGGGTACATCGTCGTTGGCACCCGATGAAGCGGGCCCCGCTCAAAGCGCTGGCGGTCGATGGCGGCGTGAAGGACCGCAACCTCAAGCGTCTGCGCCGCATCGAGGGGCAGGTGCGCGGTCTGCAGAAGATGGTCGAGGAGGACCGATACTGCGCCGAGATCATGACGCAGATTTCCAGCGCGCAGGAGGCTCTCCGCGCCGTGAGCCGGGAGTTGATGCGCAATCATCTCAAGCACTGCGCGACCTCGGCGTTCAAGAAGGGTGAGGACGAGGCGGAGCAGATGTACGATGAACTGGTGGATCTGATGTACAAGCACAATCGTTAGTTCGCGCCGCATCCGCTTCCGTCGACAACCGCCCCCTCCGATGCCGACTCCGCTCCCCGCCACCTGGCCGATCACGTTCGACGATGTGCTCGCGGCCCGCGATCGCCTCGCCCCGCACTTGGCGCCCACCGCACTGCGCCAGTATCCGCTGTTGGACGAGTCGGTGGGACACGGGATTCGCGTGTTTGTGAAACACGAGAACCACCATCCCACGCAGAGCTTCAAGATCCGCAACGGTCTCAACGCGATCCTCGGCCGCACGGCGGAGCAACGGGCGCGCGGTGTGATCGGGGCGAGCACCGGCAACCACGGACTCGGCGTGTCGTACGGCGGGCGGCTCACGGGCACCGCGGTGACGATCTGCGTGCCTGAGGGGAACAACCCCGCGAAGAACGCCGCGATCAAGGCGCTGGGAGCGGAGTTGGTGGAGGTCGGCGCGACCTACGACGAGACCGTGCGCGCCTGTGGCGAGCTGGCCAGGCAGCGTGGGCTGGCGCTGTTGCATTCGACGAACGACCCGTTGGTGGTGGCCGGCGCGGGGACGATGACGATGGAGATCCTCGAGCAGGCGCCGGATCTCGATGCGTTGATCATCGCGCTCGGCGGAGGATCACAGTCGGTGGGCGCGATGACCGTCGCATCAGTGAAGAAGCCCGGACTCAAGGTATACGCGGTGGGCGCGAGTGCGGCCGCGGCACAGTACGAGAGCTGGAAACAGGGCGTGCGGCTCGAGAATCAGCCCGCAAAAACCTTCGCGGAGGGCATCGCCACGGGCTCGGCGTACACGCTCACGTTCGACGCGCTACGTGCGGGGCTCGCGGGGTTCGTCACCGTGAGTGAAGCTGAGATGTACGCGGCGGTGCGGGACTTGATCCGGATGACGCGCAATCTGCCGGAGGGTGCGGGCGCCGCGGGGTTGGCTGGGCTGCGCAAGCTCGCGCCTGAGCTGGCGGGCAAACGTGTGGGGATCGTGATGTGCGGGGGGAACCTGAGCGACCGCGATCTCGCGATCGCGATCGCTCAGTGAGCTGCGGGCGCTACACCGGCGGCATCACCGCGATGCATTCGATCTCCAGCTTCGCCCCCGGAACCACCAGCGCCTTCACGACCACCGTGGTCCGCGCCGGCGGCGAGCTCGGCCAAAACGCCGCATACGCCTCGTTCATGCCGCGGAAGTCCGAACCCTCCACGAGGAACACCGTGCACTTCACCGCGTTCTCCATCGTCGTGCCGGCCATCTCCATCGTGCGCTTGAGGTTCTCCAGCGTGCTCTTGGTCTGGCCCTGGATGGTCGTGTCGGCGTTCGCGCCGCGCGAGGGCAGTGCGCCCGACGCATAGACCATGTTGCCCACGCGGATCGCCGGGGTGAGCGTCGCGGAGGACTGGCCGAGCGCTTCACGCGCCTGGGCGGCGAGCGGTGCCGAAGCGACGACGAACAGCGCCGCGACGGCAGTCACGCGGCAGAGCGAAGGGATGGAAATGCGACGCATCGAATGACTCCGGGTCAACGAGAGGTGGCGGACGATGCCGCCGGGAAGGACAACTTGATCGACGCCAGCACGCTGCTGTCCGAGGAAATCGCACTCGTGCCCACCGGCATGCCGTTGAGTTTCATCAGGTATGCGACGATCGCGGTGTACGTGCCCTGCGTGAGCGAGCCCGGCTCGTGTTCGGGCATGGTTGAGCGGATCAACTCATAGAGGTCGAACGCACTCCGCCCGCCCCACTTGAGGCGGAAGTCGGGGTTCGACACGGAACCCACCGCGTGACATTCCAGGCAGGCCGCGCGGAACCACTGATCGCCGAGGTCGATCTGCTTGATCGCCGCCTCAGCGGCGACGGCGGTAGCGTCGGTGGTCGGTGACGGCGGCCGCGTGGGAACGGGCGCCTGCGCCCGGAGTGCCTGTGGCAGGGCGGCGAGCAGTGCGCCGCACAGCAGCGCAGCGGCGACGGGCGTAAGGAGTCGGGGGGAACGCATCGCGATGGAAGCTGACGTGGCTCCGGAGCGTGGGCAAGGGCCTTGAGCGATTGCCAACCCCCCGTGCAAGAGCGACTTTTGCTCTCGCGAAGTCCGCGAGCCCGCTCACAGTCCCACGCCCCGCCCCCGCCGTCATGTCGGACGCCCCGGAATCCCTGGAATCCACCGTCGCACGTCGCGACTTCCTCCGTCTCGCCGGGCTCGGCACCGGTGCGTTGATCGCCGGCGGCATGCCGGTCGCCGCGGCCGCCGAGTCGCTCGCCGCGACGGCGCCGAGCAGCACACAAGGTCGCGCGCGCGCCACCAGCCACATCATCGTCGTGGGCGCGGGTGCCTGGGGCGCATTCACCTCGTGGCATCTGCGCAAGGCCGGCCACCGCGTCACGCTCATCGATCAGTACGGCGTCGCCAACTCACGCGCAACCAGCGGGGATGAGACACGAGGCATCCGCTCCTCCTACGGCGATCGCACGCTGACCGCCGAGCTCTGGACGGCGTGGGCGCGCAAGAGCATCCAGCGCTGGCGCGAGTTCGACGCCGAACATGCCAAACGATTCGGCACGAAGTACTTCTTCACCACCGGTGACGTGATCCTACGCGAAAAGGCGGAGCCGTTCACCACCAAGACGATGGAGCTGTGGAACACGCTCGGCGTGAAATACGAAGTGCTCACGACCGACGAGGCCAAGCGCCGGTGGCCGCAGATCAACTCCGACGGTCAAGGAGTGGTGGTGTACGAGCCCGACGCCGGCGTGGCTCGCGCACGCGATTCGATCCAGGCGGTGGCCGCGCTCGGCCGCGACGCGGGGGTCGAGTTCCGCATGGGCCGCGTCACCCCCGGCAGCATCAGCAACGGCCGCATGAACGGCATCACGCTCGGCGATGGGACCAGGCTCGAAGCCGACGCCTACGTATTCTGCTGCGGCCCGTGGATGGAGAAGGTCCTTCCGCTGGCGCTCAAGAACAAGACGCGGCTGCCGATCGGCCACGTGTGTTACTTCGGCACGCCGATGGGTGATGAGCGATTCACATTCCCGAACCTCCCGACGTGGAACGTGCCCGGGGTGACCGGCTGGTCCGCGTTGCCGGTGGATTCTCGCGGGTTCCGCGTGCGGGGTGCGATCGCACCGCCGGCACCGCCGCGCGCTCCCGGCGAAGCCGATGCGCCGCCTCCGCCGCCCTCACCGAGCAATGCGCCACCGCCGGACCCACGACAGAGCGATCCCGATCTTTCGTCGCGTTGGACGAGTCAGGAGCGCATCGACGGCTCGCGGCGGGTGCTGGCGAAGTATTTCCCGGCGCTCGCCGACGCCCCGTTGCTCGAGACACGCTCCTGTCACTACGAGAGCAGTGTGAACCGCAACTTCATCGTGGACCGTGTGCCCGGTGCGGAGAACGCATGGATCGCCGGGATGGGGCAGGCCGAAGGGTTCAAGTTCTCGATCGTGATGGGCGAATACGTCGCGTGGCGCGTGCTCGGTGATTCGGGTGATCCGGCCGTCGCCGAGGCGTTCCGTCTGCCGATGCAAGAGTACGACCCTCAACCAGCGACGAACGCGTCGCGTGGAGATGACGACGAATGAACGCCCGATTGAAGCGCACGGCCTGCGCGGTCGCCGCCTGCGTACCTGCGCTGGCCCTCTCGACCGCACTCGTCCTCGCCACGAAGGTCGCACACGCACAGAACACGGCGACCACGCCGGTGAACGACCGCCCCAACCCGTACCGCACCGTGGAAGGCTGGGCCAAGCTGCCGGCCGGCCGCGTGTGGGGCTCCACCAGCGCCGTCGCCATCGACAAGGATGGCGAGAGCGTGTGGGTGGGAGAACGCTGCGGGCAGAACAGCTGCGTCGGGTCGGACCTCGATCCCGTGCTGCTGTTCGACAAGAACGGCAACCTCGTCCGTTCGTTCGGCAAGGGCATGGTGAACTGGCCGCACGGCATCCACGTGGACTTCGAGGGTAACGTGTGGATCGTCGATGGGCGTGACAACAAGCCCGCCGTGCCGCGCAATGCCCCGGCCGATGCACCACCTCCGGTGATGCCGGCCAAGATCTTCGGCCATCAAGTGCTCAAGTTCTCGCCACGCGGTGAGTTGCTCATGCGGCTCGGCACCGACGGTGGCGCACGCGAGCCGGGCTACTTCTTCCAGCCCAACGCGGTGTACGTCGCGCCCAACGGCGACATCTATGTCGCGGAAGGGCACTCGTCCGGCGCTCAGGCGAACGCCCGCGTACTCAAGTTCGACAAGGCGGGAATGTTGCTCGCGAGCTGGGGCAAGAAGGGCACCGGTCCCGGAGAGTTCGATCAGCCGCACGCACTGGCCATGGACTCGCGCGGCCGGCTCTTCGTCGCGGATCGCACGAACAACCGGATCCAGATCTATTCCCAGGACGGCGCACTGCTGGACACCTGGTTCCAGTTCTCCCGTGCGAGCGGGATCTTCATCGACAAGAACGACGTCATGTATGTCGCGGACTCCGAGTCCGGCTCCATCGAGCCCTCGCGTCCTGAGTGGCAGCGCGGCATCCGGATCGGCAGTGCGCGCACGGGCGAGGTGACGGCGTTCATCCCCGACCCGGTGAAGGAGACGCGCAATACCAGCGCTGCCGAAGGTGTCGCAGTCGATGCACGCGGTGTCATCTACGGGGCCGAAGTCGGTCCTCGTGCCCTCAAACGATACGAGCGCAACCCGTGATCAGCTCGTCTCAGCTTCGCGCGCCGTTCGGCGCGCTCCTCCTGTGCGCGATCGTCTCGGTCGAGTCCGTCGCCCAACGCCGCATCGGCATGATCCCCGTGGGCGCGAGCGAACTCCGCGACTCGGTCGCGCTCTTCACCACCGACCGCGGTGCGCTCGGACGGCGCTGGACGGTGGAGTACTCGCCTGCGCGGCGCGAACGCTTCACAGCGTTCTATGCCGATTGGCAGAAGCGGCTCGCCAAGATCGACTTCAACAAGCTCAGCCAGGAGGGCAAGATCGACTACGTCCTCCTTGAGAGCCGACTCAAGACCGAGCTCGCCCAGCTCCGTCGCGAAGAGAAGTTGCTCGCGGAAATGAAGCCACTCGTGCCGTTCGGGCAGGTGATCGTCGATTTCGAAGAGTCTCGTCGCCGCTTCGAGAGGATCGACGCGCAAGCGTCGGGCAAGGCACTCGCCGTGATGGCGACTCAGCTCGACAGCCTGACCCGCATGGTGCGCGCCAAACAGGCCAACAGCATCACCCGCGCCGAGCGGATCGTCGGACTGCGCAGCATCGGATACCTCACCAGCCTGCAAGGCACGCTGCGCAACTGGAACCGCTTCTACGCCGGCTACGATCCGATCTACTCGTGGTGGACCGATGACCCGTTCCGCCGCGTGAACGACGCGTTCGGACGCTACACGCGCGCGATCCGTGAGGTGGTCGTCGGACAGCGCGAGGGCCAAGAGGAGCCGATCATCGGCGATCCGATCGGCGCACAGGGATTGGCCGAGGACCTCGAGGCGGAAGTGATCGCGTACACACCGGCCGAGCTGATCGCACTGGCCGAGCGCGAGTTCCTTTGGATTGACGCTGAGAAGGCGCGTGCGGCCCGGGACATGGGCTTCGACACTGACGTGAAGGGCGCCTTGGAGAAGGTGAAGCAGGCCTACGTGCCGCCCGGCGAACAGCCGGAGCTCATCCGGCGGCTGGCGCGCGAAGCCGTCGCGTTCATCACGGAGAAGAATCTCGTCACCGTGCCGCCGCTCTCAGACGAAGTGTGGCGCATGGAGATGATGACGCCGCGGCAGCAGCTCGTCTCACCGTTCTTCCTCGGCGGCGAGATCATCCAGGTGTCGTATCCCACCGACTCGATGGCGCACGACGACAAGATGATGTCGATGCGTGGCAACAACCCGCACTTCTCGATGGCCACGGTGCATCACGAGTTGATCCCTGGCCACCACCTGCAGGGCTACATGACGTCGCGCTACAACACACATCGCGGCGCGTTCGGGACGCCGTTCTGGACCGAGGGTTGGGCGCTGTGGTGGGAGATGCTGCTGTGGGATCAGGGCTTCCCCAAGACGCCCGAAGACCGCATGGGCATGCTGTTCTGGCGTTCGCATCGGTTGGCGCGGATCATCTTCTCGCTCAAGGTCCATCTGGGCGAGATGACACCACAGGAAGCGATCGACATGCTGGTGGATCGCGTGGGCCACGAGCGCGCCAACGCCGAAGCCGAAGTGCGGCGCTCCTTCAACGGCACCTACTCACCACTGTATCAAGCCGCGTACATGCTCGGCGGTCTGCAGATCCGGGCCTTGCACCGCGAACTGGTGGGTGGCGGCCGCATGACGAACAAGGAGTTCCACGACTCGATACTGCAAGGCGGGCGGATGCCGGTCGAGATGGTCAGGGCGCGGTTGATGGGGACGGCGTTGCGGCCGGGCTATCAGGCGAGCTGGAAGTTCATTCAGTAGGAAGATGGCAGCTGGCAGATGTTGGATGGTGGATGGTGGATGGAGATGGCAGATGAGAGAGGGGGCGGCACCGAGAGAATCACTCGGCGCCGCCCCCTCCCGCATCGCAGTTACTTATAGCTCACCACTCACAACTCAAAGCGCCGTCAAGGCAGTCTCAACGCCACAAGAGCGGTTCCCCCACCTGCCCCCATCGCAAACACGATGTACTGCTTCCCCTTATGCATGAACGTCATCGGCACCGCAGTCGTACGCGAGGGGATCTCCACCGCACCGACCTGCTTGCCGGTCGCCTTGTCCACCGCGAACAACTGCGGCTTGGCATTCGGCACACCGCCCGAGCGGCCGGTGCCGTAGATGACGAGCGTCTTGGTGACGATCACCTGCGCCTGACCGCCCGCTGCGCGCGGCGGGAGGTCCACGCCCGCGAAGAGCGGGTCGGTGCTGCGCACCGGGATCATGCCGCCGTTGGGGATCCACCACTTCTTGTCACCGCTGTTCATGTCGTACGCGGTGATGCCACCGAGTTCCTTCGGCTTGAGGATGGAGACGCCGCCGAGCATAGACGCACTGCTGCGGCCTTCGAAGCCACCGCCACGCGCGCTGGGCGGCGTGTAGCCCGGAGGCGGCGGGAGCGCACCGATCAGGCCGCAGTTGTCGCGCGGAGAGCTGTAGTTGAACTCACTGCAGGGATCCTTCTGCAGGGTGATCGTCGAGAGGCCGCTGAGCGCGGCGACGTAGAGCATGCCCGTCTCGGGATCGAAGGCAGCGCCACCGTCGATGTTCACGCCACCCGACGCACCCGGCGAATACCACGAGCACTTGAGGCCGCTGGGCGACTTGCCGTCGGAGGTCACCGCCGGGATGAAGTACGGTCCCATGCGGCAGCGCTGCGCCATCTTGAGCGCGCTGTCCTTGATCGCCGGTGTGTAGTCGATCAGATCCGCCGCGAGCAGGCCCTGCTGCGAATACGGCGCAGGTTTGGTCGGGATCGGCTGCGTGGGCCAGGACTTCTCACCCGGCACATCGCTCTGCAGCACCGGAGTCTCGACGATCGGCCAAATCGGCTCGCCCGACACGCGGTCGAACGTGTAGAGCCACCCTTGCTTGGTGCCCTGCGTGATCGCCTTGCGACGCTGCCCGTTCACGGTCACGTCGATCAGGTTGGGCGCCATCGGCGTGTCGTAGTCCCAGATGTCGTGATGCACCATCTGGAAGTGCCACTTCCGTTTGCCCGTCTTGGCGTCGATCGCGACGAGCGAGTTGCCGTAGAGGTTCGCACCCGGGCGATGGCCGCCGTACTCGTCCATGAGCGGCATGCCGACGGGGATGTACACCATGTTCAGTTCGGGGTCGGCCGAGTACGTCGCCCACGCGTCGTTCTTGCCGACGCCTTCCGTGCCGATCTTCGAGCCGCGCTCCCAGGTCTCGGCGCCGAACTCACCGGGCTGCGGAACGAGGTTGAACTTCCAGAGCTGCCGGCCGGTCTTGATGTCGAAGCCGCGGATGAAACCCGGGATGTTGCGCACGCGGATCGGATAGTAGCCGTGGATCGACGAGTTGCCGACGACGATCACATCGTTCACCATGATCGCAGGGGAGCTCGCCGCGATCTGTCCGTGCACCGGATCGATGCCGATGGTGCCGTCGGCGCCGATCTTCTTCACCGGGTCCCAAGTCTCGCCGGGCTTCGCGCGACGCGCCGGAGCGGCGTCGGAGATGATGAGTGCGCCAGAGTCATCGACCGCGAGCGGCACGAGCTCGTAGCCGAGTCCCGTCATGAGGTCGACCACGCCGTCCTTGCCGAACTTCGGATCGGGGCGGCCGGTCTTCGCGTCGAGTGACACCATGTGGTAGCCCGGCGTCACGACGATCACGCGCTCTTCATTTCCATCGGTCCAGTACGTCGGCCCGCGTCCAGCGAACTGCCGCGGCGCCTTCTGCCAGCGGATGCCTTCTTCCAGGCGATACATCCAGAGCGTCTCACCCGTCTCGGGATCGATGGCCATCACCGACCGCCGGGTGGTCGCGACGGTGAACAAGCGACCGTTGGCATATAGTGGCGTGGTGCGATAGTACTCGTCGGGCCCGAACGTGCCCGCGTCCCACTGCCATGCGACGGCGAGCTTGCTGAAGTTGTCGGCCGTGATCTGGTCGAGCGGCGAGTAACGCGTGCTGAACGCGTCGCCGCCCCAGACGCGCCATTCGCCTGGCGCGTTGCCGCGCGCGAGGCCGGTCATGACCGGTGCCGTGCCGCCGGGCGCGCTCGCCGGACGCGCTGCCTGCGCGTCGAGTACGCTGGGCTTCGTCGCGGCCGAGAGTGATATGGCCGCGAGCGTGGCGACGAGAGTGGGTGCGATCGATCGCGCGAGGGAGCGAAGACGCTGCATCATCGGCGGACACTCTGGGTGGGAGGGGTGGAGCGGACCGAGTCGAGGCGGATACCGTGTAACGCGGCGGAGTCGGCGGCCAGAGGTTCCGCGCCCGCTGGCATGCCGTTGATCTTCAGGAGATAGGCCAACGAGAGCGCGTAATCCTCGTCGCTCATCGAACCCGGGTCCGACTTCGGCATCTCGCGACGCAGATAGCCGAACAGCTCGCCAAGGGTTCGTCCGTACCACTTGTTCTTGAACGGCGGGCCGGCGTGCACCGTGGGCGTGTGACAGTTCCGGCAGTAGGCGGCGAAGACATCGGCGCCGTCAGTCGCTTGCGCGTTGGTGTAGACGCTGTCCATCGTCGTGCGCGAAGGCGGCGGCGTGGCGACGCTCACGTCACGCGGCCGTGCCTCGAGCATCGAACCACAGAGGAGCGCGCCGAGGGTGAGAGGGAGCAGCAGGCGAGCGGAAGCGGGCACAGGGGAGGGAGCGGGGGGGGGGGTCGGCGACGTCCAGACGGTGTCTCGCCGGACTACGAGCGTCGCAGGATGCCTAGAATCTGTCGCATCGCGAGCGCAACGGCTATCGCGACGGCTGCCAGAAGTGCGGTTCGCATGGCGCTCAGCGCGAGGGCGGAATCCAGCGCGGGCCAGGAAAAACTCGCGCGGTGTGCCATCAGGTCCGCGCCGCGTTCCGTCATCCAGTGCCATGACGTGTGGGCGACCATCGCCGACGCCACGATGGTCACCAGGCGCTCGCGCGGGGCGGTCACATACCGGCGCGCGAGCCAGAGCAGCGGTACCGCAAGCAACAGCACCGCGATCTGCCCGAACTCCACCCCGATGTTGAACGCGGCCAGTGCAGTCGCAAGGTTCCCGCCCGCGAACTGCAGAGACGCGCCGAGCGCGAACGAGAGTCCGAAACCGTGCACCAAGCCGAACGCGAACGCCAGCGGCCACCGCTCGGCCAGGCGGTCCTCGCTGAGCACGATGTTCTCCACGGTGAGCCAGACGATCGATGCCGCGATGAGCGTTTCAACCAGCGGTGGGAACCACAACGCCGTGGGCGCGAAGCCGAGCACGGCAGTGCCCAGCGTGAGTGAATGCGCCACCGTGAACGCGGTGACCACGGAGAGCAGCGACTGCCAACGGCGCACCGGCAACACGAGGCAGATCACGAACAGCAGGTGATCGATCCCACCGAGGATGTGGCGGAGCCCTTCGCGGAAGAACTGGGCGAACGTGGAGAACCAGGACGGCTCCAGCGCGATCGCGTCGGGGTTGCCATCGTAGGTGAGCACGCGGTCCGCCCCATCGGCCCCGATCACGTGGACCACGCTCGTGGTGCGGATCCCGAGATGTGCGAGGTCCGGATGCAGTACCAGCGCCGCCTCAGTGTTCGGCAACGGGTACTCCAGCGCGACGTCGAGCAAGGTCTGCTGCCAGACGATGCGTTCCGTCTCGAGCAACGGCAGCTCGAAGTGTGCGCGGGCGGCGGCGAAGGAATCGAAGGAACGGTCGTTGGGCAGGGCAATGCGCGCGCCGGCGATCCGCGGTGCGTCGAGCGTCGTGCCGTCGGCGGTGATGCGGATGCTGTTGATGAGCCAGAGCTGCGTGGCTTCGCTCAGCAATCCGCGCACGCGCACGAGGTCGAGCGTGCCGTCGTCGCGCAGCGGGAACTCCACATCGCGCATCGCCTCGAGCGGGACTCTGAGCAGTACGCGGAGCGTCTGGCCGTCTGGCTGGACGTATGCGCGGATCGCGACGCGCTCGGGGATCTCGTGCGACCAGAGGGTCGTCACGCGTGCAGACAGCAGTGCGAGCGCGACCGCGATGACCACGATGCCGCCACGCCACCGGGCCTGGCTGCGTGCGGTCGCGCCACGTCGAGGATGAGGTGCTCTCTGGTGCATCACGTTCAAGAGATATAGCATTGGTCGTAGTTCCGCACGGGGCCCACGCAGCGGGCGCCCGCGTCCCACGTCAGGATCGGAGAATCGGATGGCACGAAAGAGAACGCTGTGGACCGCCGCGGTGTTGGGCGCGGTGATCGTCTCGCTCGCGGTCGGCCAGCGGCAACTCGCGGCGAACCTGGAGCGGCAGGCGGTGCAGGCGCCGGTCTTCGAGGTTGACCCGTACTGGCCGAAGCCTCTGCCGAATGGCTGGCTGCTCGGCTCCGCTATCGGCGTGGGTGTCGATTCGCGCGATCACGTGTTCATCATCCATCGCGGCAACGCGACGCTGAACGCTCGCACCGAGGGCGGCTATCCGCTCACGGGGCCATGCTGCACCGGCGCGCCGCCGGTTCTGGAGTTCGATCCCGAAGGCAATCTAGTGAACTCCTGGGGCGGCCCCGCCGACGGCTACGTCTGGCCCGGCAGCAACCACGGCATCACGCTCGATCACATGGACAACGTGTGGATCGGCGGCAACGGCACACCGGACACCACACGCGGCATCGGCTTCGACTCGCACATCCTCAAGTTCACGCACGACGGAAAGTTCCTGCAGCAGATCGGTGTGCCGGGCCGGCGCGCCGATTCCAAGTCGATGGATTCGTTCGGCCGAGTGGCGAAGGTCTCGTTCGACGCCAAAGCCAACGAGGCGTACGTCGCTGACGGCTACGGCAATCGACGGGTCGCGGTGCTCGACATGACCAGCGGTGCGATCAAGCGGTTCTGGGGCGCGTACGGGAACGTGCCGAGCGATTCCAACTACGGTCCGTATCGTCCGGACGCGCCACTGATCCCGCAGTTCCGCACACCGGTGCACTGCGCGGAGCCGACGACAGATGGTTTCGTGTATGTCTGCGACCGCGTGAACAACCGCATCCAGGTGTTCACCAAGGACGGCAAGTTCGTGAAGGAGAAGCAGGTCGCGCCGAGCACGTTAGGTGACGGCGCGGTGTGGGATATCGCGTTCTCGCGCGATGCTGCGCAGAAGTACCTCTACCTCGCCGACGGCAAGAACGAGCGAATCTACGTGATGGATCGTCAGTCACTGGAGATCCTCACGGCCTTCGGCGACGGAGGACGTCAGCCCGGACAGTTCTTCGCGGTGCACTCTATCGCGACGGACTCCAAGGGCAACATATTCACGACGGAGACTTACGAGGGGAAGCGCGTGCAGCGCTTCGTGTACAAGGGCATCCGTGCAGTCAGCAGGAAGGATCAGGGCGCACCCTGGCCGGGGAGACGATGAGCGATGCACCGAAGGGCACGCGAAGCCGGGAACGGCGTGGTCCCGATCGCCGGACGCGCGGGACGCGCGGGCCCGATCGTCGGACGCGTGATGAGGACCCGACGGGCGGCTTGAACCGCAGGAAGGGGGATCGGCGCGTGTCCGCGCGGCGGTCGGCGGAGCGACGGGGTGGGGAGCGGCGGTCGCGGCCGTAGTCTCTGTGTCCACGGTGGTCGGCGCTACGACGGCCCTTACACCGAGATCACGGTCCGCAACGG
>JBJXGK010000080.1:0-3681 GCA_046153705.1 Gemmatimonadaceae bacterium | reverse complement strand
GCGACTCGCACGACCGCTATGCCAATATCGAGATCAACTACCTGCTGCAGCGCATGGAAGGATACCGCGGCCTTGCCGTCCTCGCGACGAACATGAAGAGTGCGCTCGATGCGGCCTTTATGCGCCGTCTGCGGTTCATCGTGGACTTCCCATTTCCCGGACCGGCGGAGCGCCGCGAGATGTGGCGCAAGGCGCTGCCCGACAGTGTGCCGCGCGACGCGATCGACTACGACCGACTGGCGCGGCTGCACCTCACTGGCGGCAGCATCCACGGCATTGCGCTCAACGCCGCGTTCATGGCCGCGCAGGCCGGCACGCCGGTGACCATGCCGATCTTGTTCGACTCGGCACGGCAGGAGCTGCGCAAGCTCGACCGACCAATTCATGAGGCGGACTTGCGCTGGCACGCGATCACTGGGGCCGCCGTATGATGATCGCGCTGCACATCGAAACACTCGTGCTCGACGGCGTTCCGCTGGCAAGCGGACAGCAGCCGCGCCTGCAGGCGGCGGTGGTCGAGGCGCTGACGCAGCGACTCGGCGATGGTGCGCTCGCGGCGCAGCTCGCCGCCAACGGCGGGCGCGAGGTCGTGCATGCCACACCGATCCGGCTCGGCGCGCGACCGGAAGCGCGAGCGGTTGGCGCGCAGATCGCCGCATCAATTCACGCAGGTTTGCGGGGTGCGCGGTGAGCGCGCGCGCCCTCGCCCCGGTACCACCTGCCGCGCAGCCGCTCTGGGTGCCCGGACACGGGATGCTCCAGTACCGGTTCGCGGTGGGGGAGGCAAACGATCCACTCGAGCGGGAGGCGGAGCGCGCTGGCGACACGGTAGGCGCCGGATCGCAGGCGCGGGCTGCCGCCCACCCACCGATCAGGTTGCGCGCAGCGCCACCTATCGCGAGCCGCGAGCACGCGCCGCCATGCGTCGCGAACGTCCTTGCGAGCTCCGGGTCGCCTCTGCCAGTTCCCGTGCGAAAGGAGATGGAGGAGGCGTTCGGACAAGACTTCTCCCGCGTTCGGGTCCACACCGATCGCGGTGCGGCGCACTCGGCCCGCGCGCTGAACGCGAACGCGTACACGTCCGGGTATCACGTGGTGTTCGGTGCGGAACAGTACGCCCCGACAACAGCGCGCGGACGACACCTCCTCGGTCACGAACTCGCGCACGTCGTGCAGCAGAGCCAGGCTGCGGGCGCATCGCAGCCTGCCGCACGTGCGATCCAGCGCCAGCCGGCGACGACACTCGCCCAGGGCGGCGGACTGCACGGCGTTGCCGAGCGCGGCCGTTTGGCCGATGCCCCGACGAGCGGGAGCGAGAACGCGGCATCGGCAACGCCCACAACCGAGGCGCGGTTCATGACCGTCGACGCCGCAGGCCGCGGGCGCGTGCAACGCATCGTGATGTCCTGCCGCGACATGCGGCTGCGGGTCGAGACCGCGACGGCGCGCCATCTGTACCGCATGGAAACCTGCTCAGTCCCGCTCGGATCCTACGAGACTCGTGTGACCGTGACCGGCAGCGACTTCGAGCTCGACTTTGGCAATGCGGTTGGTGGGGATGAGCGGTTCGAGTTCTCCTATACCGTCGAAGCGGGCCAGGAAAATCCGGCGGATTTCCTGCGCGACCAAGCGAGCGTCCACGTCGACGTGGTCGAGCACGTGCCTCCGGCGAGTGTCGCCCGCCGGGAAACGCCGGCCGAACCTCGATGCGTCTTGCGGCTCGACGACCGCGAGCTGGTCCCGTCCGACTCGCTCACCCGCAACCTGTTCGAACCGCTCTCGTTCGAACGGACGCTCTGGGCGCAGCCGATCCCTCTGGGGCAGTTCGGCTGGGTGGAGGTCGAGGCGACAGCCTCGGGCAGCCTAACAGGACGCCTCTTGGCGAACTACGGCCCCGGCCGCCTCACCGACATCTGCCTCACGTTCCTTCGCGACCGCGAGGCGAGCGCTGCGCCTATCGATCATCCTCTGCTGGGCGGCGGGAGCCGAACCGACGTCACGACCTACCGGCTCGGCGGACGCGCCCGATTCCGCCTCCCGGCGCGCGCAACGATCCGCATCGCCGGCGTGGGGCGTCTGCGCATCGCCGGCGACTATCTCAGCGTCATCGAGCTTGCCGCCGCCGAAGGCGCGCTCGACGCAGCGGCGGAGGCGACGCTATCGGGCAGCATCGATGCCGCTGTCGAGATTGCCGCGGCTGCAACGCATGCGCAAGCGACGCTCGAGCATCCCCTCCTCCCGATCGACGTGATCCTCTCTAGCAGCACGATCGATAGCGTCGACCTCGCCGCAGAAATCGGCCTTCGCGCCAGAGCGGCGCTCGCCTTCCGTGTCGGCGCGTCGGCGTCGTTCGATCTCGCTGGCTTCAATCTCTGGAGCCAGCAGTGGGATCTTGCACACTTCAGCTCCGGCGTGTCCTGGTCCGGCGGGCTCAAGTACAGCCCGAACCCGGGTCTTTACTGGGACCTCGGCACACTCGGGATAGACACCGCGGATGCCGAAGACGCGGACGAATTCCACGAGGATGCGACGGCGGTCGACGTCGATTCGGTGGTGGACGCCCTGTTCGACGAGGCGCAGGCGCAGGTGGAGACGCCCGAGGGCCTGGACGAGGACGATGCGCTTCCGTTCGACTGGTTCAAGCCGCTCGATCTGTATCCCGAGACCCTCGATCTCCCCAATGCGGACGATCCCCAGTCGGTCGATCGCGACGATGGTCCGGTGACGGTGCGCTACACGCGCGGAAGCCGCACCGTGTACGAAGATATCGGCGTCGCCGACTGGCCGTCCGTCGGCCGGACGTTCCAGTTCGTGCCCTACGACGCGCGCCGGACGCCTGAGCAGGCGCGCTTCAACCGCCTGCTCGACACGCTGGGCTACGACCGCTCGGGCACTGATGCGGAACATGTCTGGGACGTCTACCTGCTCGGCCTCGACTACGACCGCTTCGACAACCTGTGGCCGGCGAGCAACCAGGACCAGCAACTCGCCGGCACGCGCCATCGCAACCAGATTCGCGCATACGAAATGCGCCTCGGCACCGTTGCTGGACGCTGGTTCCGGCTGGTGCGTGTTCGGCATCCGGCGTGACGTACCGAGCACAGCCATGACGCACCCGTTGCTTCTCCCATCCCTCGACGCCTCCGGCACACGACACCCGGCGCAGCTGGCATCGGCCGGTGGCCCAATCCGCCTCCTCCAGCGCCAATGTGCCTGCGGCACGCACGCAGCCACGGGCACGTGCGAGGACTGCCGCAGGAGTGAGCTTGCCCTGCAACGCAAGCTCGCGGTCGGTTCAAGCGATGATCCGCTCGAGCACGAGGCAGAACGCGCAGCCGATGCGGTAATGGGCGGCGCCGGGCGAACCGCTGCAGGCGTTGCGCGGCCGCGCGTCCAGCGCCGCGCACAGGGAGGCTGGCGCGGCCTTGCCAATGCGCCGCCCAGCGTCGAGCGCGCGCTGTCGGGGGCGGGCGCACCGCTGCCGCGCAATCTGCACGGTGACATGGAGCGCGCGTTCGGCCACGACTTTTCGCGCGTGCGCGTACACACTGGCAGTGCCGCCGAGCGTTCGGCACGGGATGTGAGTGCGCAGGCCTATACGGTCGGTTCGTCGATCGTGTTCGGCACGGGCGCGTTCGCGCCGGGTGAAGCGCGCGGTCGACGGCTCATTGCCCATGAGCT
>JBJXGK010000079.1:0-19743 GCA_046153705.1 Gemmatimonadaceae bacterium | reverse complement strand
CAGATCCAGCCCCGCGAACAACGGCTCTCCCGCGCCGAGCAGTCGTGGCGACATCGCAATGTGCAGTTCGTCCACCAGACCAGCTTCGAGATACTGCCGGATGGTCGACGCGCCGCCAAGCAGTCGAACGTCGTGGTCGCCGGCCGCGGCGCGCGCGCGGTCGAGGGCAGCGTGGATCCCGTCCGTCACGAAATGGAAGACGGTGCCGCCTTCCATAGCAAGAGGCGCACGTCGGTGATGCGTAAGCACGAACGTCGGCGAGTGATACGGCGGCGTGTTACCCCACCATCCGCGCCACGACTCGACGGGCCACGGCCCTCGCACCGGACCGAACATGTTCCGACCGAGAATGTACGCACCGACGTTCACCGTGCCGAGTGTGGCGAAGTCGTTGTCGATGCCCGGGACCCCGCCGTCGCGATTGAACAGCTGCGCGAAGAAGCGGGTACCGACCAGCCACTCATGCAGCGTCTCGCCGCCTTCGCCGAGTGGCGAGTCGAGGGATCGGTTCGGCCCTGCGCCGAAGCCGTCGACCGAGATGGTGAAGCCGTGGACGATCAATCGTGACATGAGACTCTCGTGCGTCGAGGACGCCGTTGCTGCGCGACGGGGCACACGCTCAGGAGGAAGCTACCGCGCAGTACGCGCGTCGCCACCGCGCACCGACCTCAATGCGCGGGCAGCCAGGTTTTCGGATGGCGCGTTCTCGACTGCTCGCGCTGAGCGGCACTAGCGCGGCCTTCGGATCTCAGGGCAGCGCTGGCTCCCGCTGCGTGCGCGCAATCGAGAGACTCTCGACGGGGAGGCAGACCTTCATGTAGCAGTCCTCTCGGGCCGCGACCTCGCCATTGTCGCTGGTCTGGATGTCGGGTTCGCCGCGAATGGCGTGCACGATGAGCTGGAAGCCAGCGGACTCGAGGATCGTGTGATCGTTGTCGCCGGACACCGTGGTCATGGAGGCGACGGACGCGTAGAAACGCGCGAGCCTTTGGACGTCGGCGCAGAAGAGAACGGCGTCGGGGTGGGGGAGCGCGCGCAGCGTGTCCATCAAGTAGGGGTCGAAAGTGGAGGAGAGAGCACACGGCGTCGGCAACGCACCGTGACGGCCGATCGAGGTGCGCTCAGAGTCAAGGCAATCTGTGCAGCAACTCACGGATCCGAGGTACCGCCCCCTCGCAACCGTGCATCACCACGGAATCGTCCTCGAACCGCCGCCAGAAGATAAACGGGCGCCTTCGTTCGGTCGAGAGCACCTCCGCGCGTTCGATCATGGAGCTTGGTGTGATCGAAACCACGAAGCCGGATTCCACTCGCGCGGCCGACCCATGGAGTCGGACACTGGCACGACTGAAGCGACACGAGGTGCCTGCATCTACAATGGTCACTCGGCGCCTCGGCGATTAGCTTCTTCGTGTGGCCAACGCGCGCGTACCCCAATCCACTCCAGCACCGCGCTTGTGGCACTACGGGCGGCTGTCAGCGATCGGAGCTTCCGTCTTGCTCCTCAGCTTCGCCGTGGTGTTCGCCGGCGAGAACGGCGATCTGCGGGTGAGCGCGATCATTGCTGCCCTGGCCAACGTTGTTGCCGTCGGCCTGACGGCGTTGCCTATCTGGTGGCTCTGCCGTCGCGTGTCGTGGCAGCGCGGCGATCGGTGGTGGTTCCTTCCCATGCATTTCGTAGCCGCGCTGCTCGCCTCGCAACTCTGGCTCTACGTGCTGGCATTCTGCCTTGCCATATCCGAAGTCCTGCAGGGACGGATGTGGGACGTCGCACCGCTCGCTGGACCGGCGCGGGTGTGGCAAGCGTTCACGGCGGTGTTCCTCTATACGGCGGTCGCGGCGACGGTGTACGCCGTGCAGGCCGTGCGCGCAGTCGAGCAGGCCACGGCATTGCACTACCAGTCTGAAATGGCGGCGCTCCGGGCGCAGTTGGACCCGCACCTGCTGTTCAACACGCTGCACTCGCTGCTGGAGCTTGTGCGAAGTGGTGACGCGCGCGCCGATGACGCGGTGGAGCGATTCGCCCGGGTGACCCGCTATGTCACGAAGAGTCGTGTGCTCGGCGACGATCTCGTTCCGCTCGCGGAGGAGTGGCGGATGGTGGAGGACTACCTCTCGCTTGAAGCGCTGCGGCTCGGCCCACGGTTCACCTACAGCCTGCGCCTCGATCCCGCGATCGCACAACAGCGTCTCCCGGCGATGACGCTGCAGCCTCTGGTCGAGAATGCCATCGTGCATGGCATCGGCCCGCGCACGGGACCTGGCCGACTGGACGTGCGCGGGGAATCACGCGGCGGACGCGTCGTGATCACAGTGACGGACGACGGCACCCCCGACGTGGGACACACGGCCGGAAGCGGTCAGGGTCTCCGCCTTGTGGAGCGCCGACTCCTGCTGCGATACGGCGATGCCGCAACGTTCGAGGCCGGTCCGCGTGGCGATGGTCCCGGCTGGCGGGTCGTGATGACGTACGTGCCCCTGCCATCTGCGCGGGAGGATTCGCCGCATGCCTAAGGTCGCGAACGCGATGCGACTTTCGGCCGTCATCGCCGATGATGAACCGCTCGCTCGACAAGCGTTGCGGCGCTTTCTCAGTGCCGACGACGACGTGGCGGTGGTGGCCGAGGCCGAGGACCTTCCGCAGTTGCGCGCAGTGCTGGCGCGTGTCACCCCGGACGTGGTGTTCCTCGACATCATGATGCCGGGGGGAATCGGGCTGGACGTCCTTCCCGCGATCCCGTCGACGACGGCGATCGTGTTCGCCACCGCGCATGCGGATTTCGCGGCGAGCGCGTTCGACGTCGATGCGGTCGACTACCTCGTGAAGCCGTTCGGTGCCGGTCGTGTCCGCGACGCGCTCGCGCGCGTGCGCCGGTGGCGGCTGACGTGGTCCGCATCGCAGGCGGGTAGCGCCCGGGCGTCGGCCGCGGTCATCCTCGTCCGCGTTGGCAGTCGGCTGGTCCCGGTGGACGCCGCGACGATCTGGCGGGTGGAAGGCGCTGATGACAACGTCCGGCTGATCTGCGAGGGCCGTGAGTGGTTGCACAGCGCCACGATGCAGACGATGGAGGCACAACTCGATGCGTCCGTATTCGTCCGGATCCATCGCAGCCACCTCGTCAACCTGACGCGCGTGAAGAGCGTAGTCTCTCTTGGAGACCGGCGACTCGCGGTCGTCTTCCCGGACGGGTCCCAAGTGGTGTGCAGTCGGGCGGGCGCGGCAGAGCTGCGACGAAGGCGCTGACCGGCCGACGCTGACGACACGCCGGAGTGAGGGCGCGACGGCCTGTTCGCCGACGAATCGACCGGGTTCACCGACTCGAGTCTTCAGGTGAACATCCGGTGTCATGACATTCCCGCCATGACCTCACATCCTCTCCTCCTCGCCGCCGTCGGCGGCGTCCTCATCTGCTGTGGCACGCCCGCCGTCAGTGTGACGCAGGAAGCGTCGCGCCCGCCGGTCATCGAACTACGCGGGGGTCGATGGTTCGATGGCGAGCGTTTCGCGGCAGGCTCGCGCTGGGTCCAGGGCGAGCACTTCGTGGCGAGACCTCGACGCGGCGTCGCGGACAGCGTGGTGTCGCTCGACGGTCTGTACCTCGTGCCGCCTTACGGCGACGCGCACACGCACAGCCCGGATGGGCCGTTCGGCTTCGAGGCGATCCATGACATGTATATGTCGGCTGGTGTCTTCTATGTGCAGGTCCTCACCAACCATCGGAGCGGTCGGCTCGCGATGGGAGCCTCGATCAACGCGCCCGGCCGGCTGGATGCACAGTTCGCAGACGGCGCCGTGACAAGTTCCGGGGGACATCCCCAGCTGCTCTACGAATCGTTGGCGCTGTTTCGAACCACATTCGGGGACTCAGCGCAACGGAAGCGTGCAGCGGTCAGTCTCACGCAGAACCGTGATGCGTATCATCTGCTCGACAGCCTATCGCAACTCCCGCCTCTGGTGAAACGCTTACGCCTTGACACGCTCGCCTTGCTCAAGGTGGTCTTGATCGAGGCGGAGCAGCACGGCCGCTTCCGAGATGATCCGTCCAAGGATGGCTCGCGCGGGGTCCCGCCGGAGTTGCTGAAGCCATTGGTCGACTCCGCGCACGCCATGGGGCGCCGTGTGTGGGCCCACGTGGAGACGGCAAGTGACTTCGAGTTGGCGCATGCGGCAGGTGTCGATGGGTTTGCCCACATCCCCGGGTATGGAGCGGCGTTCGTCGCCGATAGCTCGACCTTTGCGATGCGTCTCTCAGCCGACGTCGTCAAGCGGCTCGCGCGACGACCCGTCCCAGTGGTGACGACCCTCGGGCTCTCGCGCGACTCCGTGCGGAAGGATGCGGCGGCCGGGCGCCGCGCACAGGATGTCGCGATGGCGAACGTGCGGCTGCTCGCCAAAGCGGGGTTCCCGATCCTCACCGGCAGCGACACCTACTCGAGTCGCGAGGCGATCGAGAACGATCATCTGTCGGTGGCGGAAGCGCTCGGAATGTCACCCAAGCAGCATCTGAGGCTACGCACCATCGACACTCCGCGCGCGATATTCCCGGGGCGCGCGATCACGGCGCTGAAGCTTGGACACGAAGCGAGTCTGTTGGCGCTCCGCTGTGACCCGCTTCGTGACATCACGTGCCAATCGGACATTGCGCGGCGAATGAAGCAGGGCATGTGGATCACGGTGGATTCGGCGCGAGCGCCCTGAGCCGAGGATGGATGCCCACCGGACCGCCGGAGAGAACCACACGCGGCGAGGCACGCCTCCACGCACTTCGTTCACAGCGAGCGACGCGTGCGAGTGTGGGCCGTTCGCGCTCACCCACTGCGCACGCTCGCGCGCGGAGACCCAGTACCCCTGCGCGGACACATCCTCAAGCTCGGAGCGGGCGTGGGGATCGCGCGGTCGTACTCCACCGATTGGGCGCGGACCGCGGTGACGGCGCGTGCCTTCACCGACACTGTCTGCGTGGTGACCCTCAGCCGGACGAAGTTCGGAGCCAGCAAAGAGAGCACCTTTTCGGCGTTGTACGACCGCTGCGCATCGATGTACGCGCGCACCACGGCTATGGCGCTGGTGTCTTGCTTCGCTGGCGCGGCACTCACGCCCTGTGCCCGTCCTTCGTTTCCCCCGACCAGCAGCCATTCGCTTACGGCAAAGATGCTAGCGCGAATCGCGACATCACGGACCTGATCGACGGCCTCCTTGAAGACCGGCCCTCGTCGTCCGTCCCACGCACGGTGCTATCGCGTCGAGCACGATCGGCGCAATGGTGGGAGTCGTCGGGAAGGCGCGCCTACGACGGGAAGAGCGAAACCCGTCGAGCCGCCGCGCGTAGAGTGAACCGTACCTACCTTCGAGGTCCACGTGCCACGGATGCGATTGTTTCTGCTCTCCGCGCTCGCCTGCAGTGGACCCGCCCTGAGCGCGCAGCCCGCTGCCGTGCTGCGCCGGCTCGACGGCAGCATGATCTCGCACGCCGACGCCGATTCGATCGCCCGAGCGTTGGTGTCGAAGTACAGCGTGGCGGGCCTTCAGGTCGCGGTCGTGAACGATGGTCGGATCGCCTGGAGTGCCGCATACGGCCTGCGGCAGAAGAACCCCGACCTTCCCATGGAGCGGGAGTCCATCACGTGGGCGGCCTCGATCACCAAGGCCGCATTCGGCACTTGGGTGGTGCAACTCTCGGAACAGGGCATGATCGACCTTGACCAACCCGTCGCGTCGATGCTGCGACAACCGCTGTCCGCGTACGAGGAATGGTCCGACCGCTCTCGCGCACTCATGTCCGATCCGCGCTGGGCACGCGTCACTCCACGGATGCTGCTCTCGCTCACCTCGGGGCTCGGGAACTTCGCCATCTTCGAGCCGGATTCGCAGATGCATCTCCACCACGAGCCGGGTACGGCGTTCCGTTATTCCGGCGAAGGGCTCAATGTCCTGCAACTGGCGCTCGAGGAGCGGCTTGGGAAGCCGCTGCCGGCGCTCATGGACTCGGCCGTCTTCGGCCCGCTGGGACTCCGCAAGACCGCCGTCGCGTATCGGAGCGAGTTCGAGCCCGACATGGCCGATCGGTTCGGGACCGAGGGGCAGTTCCTCGCCAAGACGCGGCGGAATGCGCGTGCCGCAGGATCGATGACGTCGAACGCTGAGGACCTCGCCCGGTTCGGGATCGCCCTCATGGACGGCCGTGTGCTCGGCAAGGCGGCGATGGATGAGATGCTGCGCCCGCAGATCCAGTTGCGCAGCGTACACCAGTTCCCGCTTCCGGGTGATGCGCCGTTCAGCGAGGAGACTGCGCGGGTGGGACTCGCGTACGGACTCGGATGGGGCCTGCTCACCAGGACGCCGTTCGGTCCCGCCTTCTTCAAGGAAGGGAACGGCGACGGCGCGCGGACCTACATGATCTGCTTTCCGCGACGGAAGGACTGCGTCGTGATCCTCTCCAACAGCGAGAACGGCGCCTGGGTGTTCCGCCCGCTCATGGAAGCGGTGTTCGCGAACACCGTGACGCCGTGGGAGTGGGGGGGATACACCGAGAGCTACCTCTCACGCGGAAGAGTGCCGTAGCGAGGGACAACGGGCGAGCAGTACCGTGCCGTAAGGTCAACGGTCCGTTCGCGGTCTCACATCGTGCCACGCCGCGCCGCTCGTCCTCGCCACCAGCGCAGCAACGCGTACCACAGCGCCACCTGCACGCACAACGCGAGTCCGACGCGCGCCGTGATGTACGCGTCGCTGGGAACGGCGACCACGAGGAGGATACCCGGCAGATTCAGTAGCCACGGTACGCCGCCCAGGACGCCATGCGGCCCACCGAAGGCCGCGGTGCCCGCCAGCAGCACGCTGATCGCGATCGCGCCAAGCAGCAGACGCACCCGTCTACTCCTTGAAACGCACCGTCCGATACACCGCCAACTGCGTCATGACGTGTTCATCGCCCGCCGCTTCACCACTGATGGAGAACGGCGGCGGCTGCGTGAAGTTCACATGCGTCTGCAGTCGTCCCACGCCCATCTGTCGCATAAGGGTCGCCTGTCGTCCGCCGATGACCTCGGGCACGGACTCGGAGCGCACTGGTGTGCTGTTGGGGTTGCGCCCCCCACTCAGGCTCTGCGGACCGGATGACGACGCCATGGGGGTGGTCGCTCGGACGGACTCGTGCTGCCAGCGGATGCTTCCGCCGGCGTAACTCGCGCGCGTGCCGCGCACGCGCCACGTGGCCGGCACGCAGAAGGTCACGTTCTCGGAGGTCACCTGTTTCCACTCGCCGGAGTTCTCCGGCACGGGGACGGTGCAGGGGACGTCAGCGGCAGCGAGTTGGGCGAGGAGGATCAGGATCTTCATTCGGCAGTGCTCTCGGTTGAGGGCGGATGTACTACCATACGGCCGGGTCGATAGATGCGCGAGAGGCGCTCCACGAAAGATCCGCAGCACGGCGCAGGGAGGTTTCGCCTTAAGGCATCTCCGCACAGCGGCTCAGGCATGCACCTCTATCTGACCGACCCGGCGGGAGTGAGTGTGCAGTGACCGTCCCACGGTCGCCGCGACGCCGTCCTCCTGTCCGGAGACTTCGATGTCCGCCACACGCCGCTCGCACACGCGCCTTGCCGCATCCACGCTTTCCCGACTCGTGACCGAAGGATCGCTGCTCGCGGCTCTCGTCGTGTTCGCACTCCCAATCGTCGCGCAGCCGACTGAACGACTGGTGCATGCCGACTCCGGGCTTCAGGTGCGCGTGGGCGGCGACATCGCAGTGAGCACCGGTGCAAAGGAGGCCTTCGTGCTTGTCGTTCGCGGTTCGGCGGACGTCGCAGGGACGGTCGGCGCGCTCGTCGTCGTGGACGGCGATGCGCGGATCACCGGCGGGACGGTGGGCGACCTCACCGTGGTACGCGGCCGCGCCATTCTCAGTGAAGGTGCTCAGGTCACACGTGACGTGCACCTCTTCGAGGCCGAACTCTCAACCGACAGCGCGTCGCGCGTGCTGGGCGAGATCGAGCGCGGTGTGCGCGCGCGTGTCGCGCGTGACTTCTTCAGGGTCGTCGCGCTCATCGGGCTCGGCGTGCTCATTGCGGTCGTGCTCGCTGGCGCGCTCGGCGCCGTACTCGCGCCCACGCAGGTCCGAGCCGCCGGTCGGCTCATGACCGCGGAGACCGGTCCGGTGCTGCTCACTTCTTTCGTCGTGTGGCTCGTACTGCCAGTCGCCGCCGGCATGCTCATCCCCACGATCGTCGGGCTGCCCCTCGGGATCGGCTATTTCGTGTTCGTCCTCCCGGCGCTCGCATTCCTCGGCGTGATCGTCTCCGGAACGTGGCTCGGGGACGCGATCATCCGCCGCCTCCGTGCTGCCGAGACGACGACCCTGCCGCATCCGGCGGCTGCTGCCGCGCTGGGTATCACCACCTTGATCCTCATCGGCCGGATCCCCTTCATCGGCTTGATCGCCGCAGTGGGGATGCTCCTCGGTAGCGGTGCCGCGACGCGCGCCGCATGGCGCGCCGTGATCGGAGTGTCGAAGCCCGCTCCTGTAGTCCCAGACGGCTCAGTCGCGGAGTAGCGCGGAGCCGATGATCTGAGAGGAACTCACCCATGCCCACGAGGCGAAGATGACGCCCACGACCGCGAACCCCAAGCCAAACGCAGTTGATCCGAGGTCATACTTCGCCGACGACGATAACTGTTGTCCGGTGTTCGATCCCACGCCGTGGGACGGCACGACGCACGTCTGGAAGGACCGGCTCTTCTTCCGACGCGACGTGCGTCAGGTCATGCATGTGCCCATCGGCATGGGGCGCGTCATCACACACATGCTGCGGGAGATCAACGATGCCGGTGCGATTCCGGACGCGAAGGATTGGCTCATGCTCGCCTACGATCCGTCCCCGTGGAAGTCGGAACTCCTGATGTCGGTGACGAAGGAGGTCCCGGGTGGCTCGATGGTGCGGCTCACAGGGACGTTCTTCACGAAGGTCTACGACGGCCCATATCGTGAGGTGCCGCACTGGATCGCCGCCACCGACGCCTTGCTCGCCTCCCGCAACCAGAAGGCGATCAAATACTACTTCCACTACGCGTACTGTCCCAAGTGCTCGAAGAAGTACGGCCACAACTACTGCGTGGCGTTCGCGCAGGTGGCGTGAGCACGCGAGTGCGAGGGCGCTGCGCACATCATCGGCCCGTCATGCACGTCCCCGCACTCGAAACCCTCACCACACCTCCCCCGGCCGCCAGTCGATCTCCAGCGTTTCCTCGAGGTCTATCCCCGCCGTCGTCCGCACCAATCGATACACCATCACCTCCTCCTCCGGCGTTTCCACCCGCACCCCGTCCTGCAAGTACCGCCGCGGCCCTCGCCACATCAGCCAACCCAGCCGCGAATAGAACCCTTCGTCAGACGGCGAGAGAGCCGCGATATCGAACGTGGCGAGCAACGGCGGGATCGCGCGCATCACGGTGCTTCCGTATCCGAGCCCCTGCCACCTCACCCGCGTCGCCACGGCCTCGACATACGCGCAGTGCAGGGGAGCCCCCGCATCGCCCACACGCAGCTCGCGGGGGACGTAGGCCGCGTGTGACACGAGTTCGCCATCGACACGTGCGAGGAGATGCGTCGCGTCGACGAGGAGCTCGAGCTCCGAGGTGAAGTCCTCCTCGTACGCTTCGGTGCACAGCGCCAACACCTCGGCGCGTTCTTGGGAGGTCAGGTCAGCTGCATCGACGACGGAGATCTGCAGCGCCTCGCCAGCTTCACTCGCACGCGGGTACTCGCGACGCATCCGACTCGGTCTCCTCACCAGGGGTCCGCGCACGTTATCGCGCGTGCACACACCCTGCCAAGTCCACGCCGACGCGCCCTCGGCGTTTCCCCTATTGCGTACTCGCGCCTCCGGTTGAATAGTGGACTCGCAGAGTGAGGGCGATGCCTCCACAATGCGTAAGCGGATCGGGCACTTGGTCCCGATTCCTTCTCCTCGGAGAGGGCGTGGCGCGAAGCGCAGGGCGCGCGTTGACCCGCTGCCTACACCCCGCCCGGCGGCGGGGAACGTCGCAGACGCGACGACTTGAGGACGCCGGGGTCTGCATTGCGCCCCGGCGTCTCTCACGTCGGTCAACCGCTCTGCCTAGAACAGTCCGAGGAACTTCTTCCGCCCAGTCGCGCGCGGACGCTCCTGCCGCACGACATCGTCTACCCCGACCGCATCCAACGCGTCCATCAGCGCGTCGGATCCTTTCTCGAGCTTGAGAGCAAGCTCATCGGTGTAGAGCGGCAGCACGTTCCAGAAGTACGTGGTCCCTCCATCCTTCCGCGGCATGTGCATGAAGCCCTCGCCGAGGCTGAGCGGCGGCAGCAGGATCGCACACGACAGTTGGGTCGCGGGGGCCAAGGGCTCGGGGGGATTCGCCGCGGCGACGGAGTGTCCCATGCCGACCCACGTCTCGGCCTCGAACGGGAATCGCGCGACTGTTTTCAGCAGCCGGATGGGCCAGTAGACGTTCTCATCGGAGAATCGCGCGTGGTCGATCGGCCATTTAGGGTCGAGCAGGATCGCGAGCTCAGCGAATCGGAAATCCGCGGCCTCCGCAGGGGTGAACATCGGTCGCTCGGACATCCCGCTGGTGACGAGCGTGTGGAACGGCCGATCGCGTGCGGGTTTCACCCAATGCACGTCGATGTGCAGGTCGGGGGAGATGATCTCATGGAAGACCAGGTCGACCGGCGCGACTTGGCGGGTGATGTGGGCATCGACGGATTCGATGATGTCCGGGTCGCCTGGGTTCAGCACGCATACCCTCCGATGTGAGACCATGTGTCGTCGCGCCAGTTCCCAAGCACTCGACAACCCCGTGTCAGCAGCGCGTCCGCCGCGAAGGGGTCGACGACCCGTGACCCATGTCGCTATTGATGGTCGTCACCACTCCGATCGTTTCTTTGTGCGTCACCATCTGACGCACAGGGCGACCCTTGAGCCGCCCCGGCGAGAAGCGAAGGTCGGGGACGAGCGCCAGCACGGCGGTACCGAACCCGGGGTTGTTCGTGGAGATGAGGGCCGCCGTGCCCGGCTCGGGAACGCCGTTGGCGTCCACGATGAAACGCACCTCAGCGCGGAAGCAGGAGGTCGGCGTGATCTCGCCCGCCGCCGGCTCCCAGTTGAGCACGGCATTGCTACGCGCTTCTTTCGCGTCGTGATCGATCTGGCAGGGCAGATAGATCGGCGCGCCGCCGTCGCTCGACGGACCCACGGGCGGGCAGACGCCGCGTTTCCCGGAGGGGAGTGCGCTGACGACGTTCGACGGTGGTGCGCCGATCTCGCCGAGTACGTACGAACTGCGGCGTTCGGTCCCGTTGTGGGAGAGCGCGAAAATGAACGGCAACACGAGTAGCGAGCAGCGCGCCTGTCCGTCGATGCGCGCCGGTTCGAAGCGCAGGGTGGAGAACGCATCGCGCACGGACGTCTCGAAGCCCGCGGCTGAGGCGTAGAGGATGGAACTTGTCGCTGGGTCAACGCGCCCATCGGCGTTTACGATGATCGCCGAGACCACGCCGCCCTCAATGCCGGTCCGACGCTCCGCGTCTGGATACCGCGGTCCTGCGCTGTTCTTCGCCGCTTGGGCGTACCGTGCGTCGCGGCGCGCAGCCTCGACGCGATCGACGAGAGAGTCCAACGGCGCGAGCGGCACGGCGAACGTGCGATCGATGTCGGAGCCCGGATGCAGGGAGTCGAGTCCGGCAACCGCCTCGCTCATACCGAGTGTGCTGAATCCCAAGGAGTAGCGACCAGCGGCGGGGGAGAGGAACTCGAAGGTTCCGTCTTCGCGCGTGAACGTCCGTGCGACGACAGATCCATCAGCGTGACGCAGCGCAACGTCGACTCAGGCGAGTGGCCGCGTGGAGTTGGGGAGCAGTGCACGTCCGCTCACCAATCCTTGCGCTTGGGTGGTCGAGGCGGCTACGACCGAGAATGCGAACATCGTGCAAAGCTTCTGCGGGAGCATGATTTCTCCGAGGCGGAGTGTAGACGCGGTCCAGCTGAACAATCTGTCTGCTCGACGCACCGCTGGCTTCAGGCGAGCGGCGGGGCGTGGTTCGCCCACGTCGCCTCGACGGGCGCTCACGATCCGCTTCGCATCCTCCGCCTTCACCTCGACCCGGGCGCCCAGACCTCCGGGCGGTGGAATCAGCTGGAGTCGGCGGACCACCCTACCAGGTACTCACATCTTCTCGGAGTACCGGGAGGTCCAGGTGCTCGACGATGAGCTCGAAGCGCCGCTGTTCCTCGCGAAGGAACGTCTCCTGGTCGGGAAACAGCTCCCGCACGATCGCGTCTTCGTCCGGTATCTCCTCGAATGCGAGCGCTGCGTCCTTCCACGTGATGTCGAACCGCATGTCCCAGCGGTTGCCCTCGCCGACGTGCGTGATTGGCGTCGTCGCCGACATGGCCAGGATGAAGCCTCGCGTCTGATAGCGTCGCAGGATCGGGAGATGATTCTTGACGTAGAGGCGTCGGAACTCGGAGTACGCGCCCCATCGGATCTTGTAGTAGTACTCGACCGTGAATCCCTTGGCCGGCGCGGCGCCTCGAGTCGCCGAGGCAACGGCTTGGCCAGCGAGTTCGCGAGGCGAACTCAGCGCGGTGAGGGCGGCCAACACGGTGTATCCCACCGCCGTCCGTCGAGTGATCTCTGTCATCCTGTCCCCTCGCGTTGGAAGAACGTGACGTAGGAATAGGCAGTCGCGACGGGACGACCGCTAGCGGACCGACGATGCGCCTCGTCCGAGCGCGGCACGCGCCGCGTCAGTGAGGAAGGCCATCGCTTGTCGATACGGCCACGGCCCATGGCTGATGCGCGCCACGCCAAGCGCGGCCAGCCGCTCGCGGGGCGGGGTGGCCGGCGACATCATCACGTTGACCGGCCAACGCGCTTGTGCACACAGCGATGCGATCAACGCTTCATCCACGAGGCCAGGAACGAATAACCCGTCGGCGCCAGCGGCAGCATAGATCGACATCCGTGCCAGCGCATCGGAGACCATCGCCGCGCTGTGTTCCTTCGACGGCGTCGCGAGAAACAGATCCGTGCGGGCGTTGAGGAATACCGGGACACCGCTGCGCTCGGCTGACACGCGTGCGGCCGCGATTCGCTCGCCCTGGTCGCCGGCGGCGCGCAGGCCTCGGCCAGTGCTGTCTTCGATATTGAAGCCGATGGCGCCGGCGCTGATGGCCGCTGCGACCGAGCGGCCGACGTCGTCTGGCGTTTCGCCATAGCCGCGCTCGAAGTCCAGTGTGACGGGCAGGTCTACGGAACGGACGATGCGAGCGAGGTTCGCCAACACGAGATCAAGCGGCAGCTGCTCGCCATCATCCGACCCGTGCGCGGCAGCGACGGACCAACTGCCGGTCGCAATGGCTTTGGCGCCTGCGGCGGCGACGGCGTTCGCGCTGCCGGCGTCCCATGCATTGAATAGGATGACGGGGTCGCCGACGGTGTGCAGCGCGCGGAAGTCCGAAGCCTTGGCGATTTGTCGTGACATGCTTGTGGACGAGAAGGACTGTGCCGGTTGACAGCCGGTGAACCGTTCCGGACACCGACTGCCAAAGAAAGCACATCGCCGCGGAGGACGGAACCACGCGCACGCGTGCGTGAGCACAACCGCTGGCGGCTCGCAGACCTCCTTTCGACCGGCGTGTCCGAATCGTATCGTTCGTTGATGTCGCCGCCTTCCGCCTCCCCGCTCCCCGCCGGCCTCGCCGCCTCCTTCGAGACCATCCGCCTCCTGGGCGCGGGCGGCATGGGTGCCGTCTGGCTGGTGCGCGACCGATTCCTCGACCGCTTGGTCGCCCTCAAGGTCCTCCTCGCCGACAACGCCGACGCCGAGCAGCGGGAGCGGTTCCTTCGCGAGGCCCGCACCAGCGCGCGGCTCGAACACCCGCATATCATCGACGTGTACCGCGCCGACGAGACCGATGGCGTGGTCTGGTTCACCATGCGCTACATCAATGGAGAGTCATTGGGCGATCGGCTGCGTGAGCGTGGCGCGATACCGGTCTCGGTAGTGCTGCGCATCTTACGCGAAGTCTCGTGGGGGCTCGCGTACGCCCATGCACGCGGCGTCGTCCATCGCGACATCAAGCCCGACAACATCCTCCTCGACCGAGAGTCCGGTCGCGCCGTGCTCACCGACTTCGGCATCGCACGCGACGCGACCGCGAGCGCCCTCACGCAGGTCGGCAACGTCTTGGGCTCGGTGCACTACATGAGCCCCGAGCAGGCCTCGGGCGACGAGATCGACGGGCGGAGCGACCTCTACGCGCTGGGCTGTGTGGCGTACCATGCGCTGACGGGAGCTCCCCCCTTTGACGGCTCGGCGCAGAGCGTGCTCGTGGCCCACGTCACAAAGCCGATACCATCGCTCTCCGCTGCAGCCGGGCATGTCGCGCCGAGCGTGGTGGCCGTGGTGGAGCGCTGCCTCGCGAAGGACCCCAAGGATCGCCATGCCTCTGCCGACGATCTCGCAGGGGCACTCGACGCGGCGCTCCGCGAGGCAGAGCTGAGCGAGCGTGCCGAGGCCGATGCGGCCCCCGGTGGGATTCTCTCCGAAGAGGACGCGCTCGCCGTGTGGCAGCGCGCCGCGCAACTGCAGGCCGAGGCGGCGCACCGCATGGAGCGGAGTGCGAAGCTGACGCCCGTTACCTCGCGCGACTCGGGCTCGCCGCGCGCCGCCGAGGCCCCCGTGGATTCCGGGAGGTTCCGCGTGCGCGATGTCGAGGCCGCAGCGGTCGAAGCCGGCATCTCGCGCCAATACGTCGCGCTCGCGCTCGCGGAGGTGCGCACGCGTGGCGTGGACCAGGCGAAGAAGTATTCGATCAGCGAGGCCGAGGACCGCCGCTTCACGCTCTTCATGGGGACTCCGGACCGCGCCATGTCGGTGAGCCGCGTGATTCCCGGCGCTCCGCGTGCCGTGCTCGCCGCGTTGGGTCAGGTGTTCACCTCGCCGCAGCGCGGACTCGAACTCGTGGACACCGTGAACGGACATCCGCTCGACGGCGGCATCCTGAGATTCCGCATGCCGCGCTTCGTGCAGGCCTACATGAACCCGTTCTCGGCGCTCTCCAAGGACAACGCGCTCAAGCTGCGGCTCGAACAGATCGAGCTCTTCGAGTTGAACGTCACGCTACAACCCCGCGGGACGGCGGCCGCACCCGCGTGCGAGGTGATCATCACCGGCGACCTGCGGCCGGGATTGCACGCGAATCTGCGCCTGGACTATTGGATGATGGCGATGGCCGGGGCCGCAGGGCTGGTCGGCGCGACCACGGCGACTGCGGGGGCCGTCGGAGGCACGGGCCTCCTCGCGTACGCGATGGGGGCCGTGGGCATGGGCGTCGCCGCGCTCAGTTGCTTCGGCTGGTACCGCTGGCTCTTTCGCGATGCGCTGGTGAAGGCGACGGAGCAGCTGGGGGCGCTGCTGCAAGGAGTGGAACAGCAGCTTGCGACGCAGCGGCTCTTTCAGGGCGAGGGGGAGACGCCAGCCCCCCACGTGACAGCCGTCGGGGGGCCTGACGCTCGTTCCCGATCGACTTAGAAAAAGGAGAACCGCCCACTGCTCGCGCCGAGCGAGCTGAAGCGCTGATTGACGATCGTGTTGTAGATCGACCCGAACGTGTAGCGGATGCCGATGTTGGTCGTGATCCGGAAGCCGGTCTCGAGTGCCTGACGCTGCAACAGGATCTCCTCCTCCGTGTTGCCGCGAGCCGGCAGGTAGATCTGGTCGTTGATCCGGGCCGCGGAACCGCCGATGTTGAGCGAGAACCCGCGACCGAGGCGCAGGTCGGCGAAGCCGCTGAGGGTGAGTGCGTTGCGCTTGAAGTCGTGGAGGTAGTTGAGCCAGTCGAGCGAGACGTTCGCTGAGCCCCACGCCTGCCGTGCCACATACGACGCGGTCGCCTGCTGGCTGAACCGGAGCTCGCGGTCTTCGCCGAACACCGTGGTGCGCTGGTAGTCGTACAGATTGGGGCCGGCGTTATAAAGGAAAGTCAGCTGCCGCCGCGTCTGCTCGGTCCACGGGAAGATGTTGTATTCGATCGCGGGCTGGAGCCGGAGTGCGAGGTCCTGATTCAGGAAGTCCGAGAAGCCGGCGCCCACTTTGACGCCGAGCGACAGGTGGTCGGTGAGTGACTTCACGATGAGCGAGTTCGCCGTGTATGTCCGCTGCTCGTTCTTCACCGTGAATGCCGGCCGCGTCCCCGTGGCCGGAATCTTGAACTTCTGCTCGACGATATTGCTACTGACCGAGACGTTGATCTTCCAGTCAGCCGTCGAACGGTTGGCTGCGAACGACAGTGATCCGTTCAGCGACTGCTGCCGCTCCTCGGCACGCACGTCGGCCCTGAAGTTCGTCGTGTAGGTCCAGAGGTTCCACTTGTCCTTCAGGTTGGCCGCCCCTGCCTGCTGCCGCTGGCCCGCGAACGGGGCGACGTAGCTCAGCTGCAGTCGATTCGCGATCGGCGAACGCGCGACATAGCGCGTGAGACCAAGTTTCAGCGTGCGCGCGAGCTCGCGACGGATGCGGTCGTCGGCGTCGTTGGGCAGGGTGTTGAGCGTGAGGGTGTCCACCATCCCGGCGAATCGCCCGCGGCCGAGGAACGTCAAGGTGTACTCCGTGCCTCCGCCGCCGTTGGTCAGGGCCACGGCGAGGACCTGAACGTCAGCGTCGAACCGGTCGCGCATCCAGTTCACGAAGTTGACTTCGGTCACGATGAAGTCGCGGTCGCAGCCACGGGCTCGGCCCTGGCAGTCGAGGAAGACCCGAATGGCCTGGGACTGGAGGGTGGATGAGTCGGGCGCGGCGGTGGCCGGCGGGCCGGGCGGCCGACCGCTGCCGGGGGCCTGCGCGGGTAGCGCGGCGACTGGAAGGGCAGCGGCCAGCAGGATGGCGGTCAGCAGGGAGCGGTACACGGAAGTCTAGGATTAGGGGGCGGAAAGCTGGACAAGCCCGACTCAACGTTCGGCTGCCGCCGTTAGTGCCCGAGGCGCTCCTCGTCCCACACCGCTCTAGCCGCACACTTCCTCTTCACTCGACCTCCACCTCGACCGTCCAGAGAGCAACGGCGCCGGACTGACCGCCCGGAAACGGACGCCCAGACATGAAGACGAGCGTCCGTGAGCCCGGGATGATCATGCCTGCCCCATCATCGTAAGCCGAGTTCACTTCGCAGCCGAGGTTCTTCGGTTCCGTCCAGCGCCCAGCGATCCTGCGCGAGAGGAAGAGGTCGTTGCCACCGCAGCCGCCTCGATTGCTGTAGGTGATCAGCATCAACTTCCCGTCCGCGGACACCCATGCGCCATCGTCCCAACCTTCGGAGTTGATCGGCGCCGGTAACGGTTCGGGCTTCGCGAAGCCACCATCCGATGTTGCACGCGCCACGTACACGTCCCGCTCCCCGACACCATCGAGGCGTTCGGTCCAGAAGTACAGGTCACCCTCTGTGGTCAGGGACGGGGCCGTCTCGTTGTGTACGTAGCGCAACGTCTTCACACGGCCAGCACGCGGCCGGTTGAGATCAGGCCCTCGCAACGGCTCGGGCGCAGCGCCGGGCACGGTGAGGTCCAGTCGCCAGAGGTCGAAGTTGTCGTTGACGGCGACCTCCGGGTGCTCCGGGCGTGTGGCGGCCCATGAGAACAGCAGATAACGACCGTCTGGCGTGACGCTCGGCGCCTCGCCGCGCGCATCTTGCGGCAGGGGCACGAGGCGGGGTGCGGTCCAACCCGAGGACGTCTTGTCGATCCGCTTGAGCCGTTGTGGGCATTGCCAGATCGGCAGGCACTCGGTCTGCGAGAAGAACATCGTCCTGCCGTCGGCGCTGAAGCCTGGCGGTAGGGTGAAGCGGTTGTACGGATCGAGGACCTCAGGCAGAAACAGTACGGGAGGGCGAGCCTCCTTCTGCTGATTGGACGGGCTGAGCCTGAGGTCGTCGGCTCGGGCGTACACGCCGAGTGCGAGGGTCAGTGCAGGGGCTCGGCGCCGCGAGCCGGAGCTGACGTTCCAGATGGTCAAGAACTTGCCGGCGCTTGAGCGGTCGCCGCCATGCTGTGTCGCATCACCGTTGGTAGAGGTCAACCATCTCGCGCAGCCGGCGCCCCATCTCCGGCGTGACTTGGTCCCAGCGGAACCGGAATCCCCAGTTGCCCGACGGCCGGCCGGGCAGGTTCATCCGCGCCTCGCTCCCGAGGCCCAGCAGGTCCTGCATGGGGATGATCGCGGTGTTCGCCACGGAGGCGAGCGCGCTGCGGATCAACGTCCAGTGGACATCCCGTCCGTCACTTCCGAGATAGCGAAGGGCGAACGCCTTCTCCGCCTCGATCATCTCCGCCGTGCGCGTGGAGTCCGCACCGGCCACGGCGTTCCACCAGCCGACGACCGTGTCGTTGTCGTGCGTACCGCTGTAGACGACCATTTCGCGTGGATAGCGATGCGGCTGGAAGTCGTTGGCCGAACCATCGGCGCCGAAGGCGAACTGCAGGATCGCCATTCCGGGGTAGCCGAACTTGTGACGGAGCGCCTCCACTTCCGGCGTGATGACGCCAAGGTTCTCGGCGACGATCGGGAGCGGGCCGAGTGCTGCGGTGACGGCGGTGAAGAGTGCGTCGCCGGGCGCGTGCACCCAGCGTCCGTTGATCGCTGTCTCCGCGTCGCCCGGTACCTCCCAGAAAGACTCGAAGCCACGGAAGTGGTCGATCCGCACCACGTCCACCATCTCGAAGAGTGCACGGATGCGACGGATCCACCACTGGAAGCCGTCGGCCTGCATCGCGTCCCAGTTGTAGATCGGGTTGCCCCAGAGCTGGCCGGTCGCCGAGAAATAGTCGGGCGGAACGCCGGCCTGCACATCGGGGCGCCCATCGTCGCGCAGCTTGAAGTAGTGAGGAGCGGCCCAGACGTCGGCGGAATCGTGAGCCACATAGATGGGGAGGTCGCCCATCAATCGGATGCCCTTCGCGGCGCAGTGCGTCCTGATGCTCCGCCACTGCTGAAAGAAGAGATACTGGACGCGACGATGGTGCTCGATCTCAATCGCGAGCTTGGCGCGCCACGCGGCCAGCACGGCGGGATCACGCCGCCGCGCACCCTTGTCCCAGCGCGTCCACTCGGTGCCGCCGTGCGCGCCCTTGAGCGCCATGAACAACGCGTAGTCCTCGAGCCACCACGCCTGTTCCGCGAGGAAGGCGCGATACGCGTCGTCCTCCGACATCGCGGCGGTCGCGCGACGCAGGGCCGCGTGCTTGTTGGGAATCACTCGGCCCCAGTCCACGCTATCGGCGTCGAAGTCCCCTTCGGTGCCCGGCACGTGCACCATCATCGGATTGCCGGCGAAGGCCGAGAAGCACTGATACGGGGAATCGCCGTAGCCGGTAGGTCCGAGAGGCAGCACCTGCCACAGCTTGACGCCGGTGTCGGCGAGGAACGAAACGAAGTGGTGCGCTTCGGGTCCGAGGTCGCCGATACCGCTCGGGCCCGGCAAGGAAGTCGGGTGCAGGAGAACTCCTGCTGTACGCGGGAACGTCATAGAACTGGAATGGTGGCCGGAGTCATCGTTGTGCGCTACCCCGGTCGTGTGACTGTTGTCGCGAGGGGTCGCGGCGGTGCGGGCACGCAAGAAAATGGAGACACTGACCCGACCAAGTTGCTCGCGAACGGTCTCCCTCCGATCAATCCTTCCGTCCCGCTACTAGCAGGTGCGGGTCCGACC
>JBJXGK010000076.1:0-74088 GCA_046153705.1 Gemmatimonadaceae bacterium | reverse complement strand
GGCGGACGACACGGCGAGCGGATCCTCGCTGCGAACGTCGACGCGGTCCTCGTGGTGTTCTCGGTCGCGCAGCCCGAGCCGCATGTGCGCATGATCGATCGCTTCCTGGTGATCGCAGAGGCGAACGATCTCAAGGCGCACGTCGTGCTCAACAAGATCGATCTCGCCAGCAGTCCGGCCGTCGTCGACGCGATTGCGGAACCCTATGTGGCGGCGGGGTATCCGGTGCATCGTACCAGCGCCAAGCGAGGTGACGGGCTCGAGGAGATGCGCCGTGAGTTGCACGGGCGGGTCACGGCCGTCGCCGGCCCTTCCGGTGTGGGCAAGAGTTCGCTGCTCAACGCGCTACATCCTGAGCTCGGCTTGCGCACGCAGGAGATCTCGCAGTCGGTGAACAAGGGTCGGCATACCACGGTCGGCTCCAAACTCATCCCGCTGCCGGGAGACCCCGATGGGTTCCTCGTTGACACACCGGGGCTGCGGGAAGTCGGGATGTGGGGACTGCCCTCGGGTTCGCTCGATCAGTGTTTCCCGGAGTTCGCGCCGTTCCTCGGCGAATGCCGGTTCCAGGATTGCAAGCACGATACCGAACCCGGGTGTGCGGTTCGTGGGGCGCTGGCGAGTGGGCGAATCAAACCCTCGCGCTACGAGAGCTATCTGAAGTTGCGGGGCGAACTCGTCGCCTCGGAGAACGTGTGGTGACGTGCGCTGCGCCGACATACCGTCGGCCGGCAAGACGACAGTAGGCCGACGACCAGGAGTCAGTGACCGTATGCGAGTGCTGCTGTTAGCGACCCTGTGTCTCCTCTGCTCGGGCAATGCCTCGGCGCAGGCCGGCAAGAAGTTCCTCGATGAAGGCATGCGCTTCATGCGCGAGGGCAAACCTGACAAGGCCGAGTCACAGTTCGAGAAGGCGATCGCGGCGGAGCCGAAGGTGGGGCTCTATCATCTGTGGCTGGGCAATGCGGTGGGGCAACAGGCCAGCACGGCGAGCAAGGTCAAGCAGCCGTTCATGGCACGTCGCATCCGAGCGGAGTTCGAGAAGGCGATCGAACTCGACTCCACGTTGATCGACGCTCGTGATGGCCTCATTCAGTTCTATCTCCAGGCGCCCGGGTTCATGGGCGGCAGTCCGGCGAAGGCGCGTGAGCAGCAGCGTGAGATCGCCAAGCTCGACGTCGTCCGTGGACATCTCTCCGCCGCCACCATCGCGTGGCATGGCCGAGATACCGTCGCGACGGAACGTGCGCTGAAAGCCGCATTGACGGCGGCACCCGACAGTGTGAACACGGTGATCGCCCTCGCGCAGCGGCAGGCTGCATGGGGCCGCACGAGTGCGGCCTTCGAGACGATGAACGGGTTCCTCGCGCGGCACCCGACGGACATCGCGATCCGATTCCAATGGGGACGCCTCGCCGCTTTGAGCGGCACCGAACTCGCGCGCGGCGAGACCGTGCTCCGCGCAATGCTCGCGGAACCCGACTGGGTGGTCGAGCGCAGCCGGCCGTCGAAGGCGGCGGTGCACTATCGGCTCGGCATGATCCTCGAGAAGTCGGGGAAGAAGCCGGAGGCGAAGGCCTCTTATCAGACGGCGGTCACGCTCGACCCGCAGATGAAGCTCGCCAAGGACGCGCTCGCGGCGCTGAAGTAGCTCACGCGGCGTTCGCGCGCCGAGTGGACGCTCAACCTGCGGAGCTCAGGGACTGAGTCGCTCCACGCGCCAGCCGCCCGGCTGCGGTCGGTAGCGGAGCCGGTCGTGCAGGCGGCTCGGCCGGCCCTGCCAGAACTCGTACGACTCCGGGATCACGCGGAACCCGCCCCAGTGAGGCGGCAACGGCACGTCCTCGCCCGGGTACCGCTGATCGAGTTCGGCGTACTTCGCCTCGAGTCCTTCGCGCGACGCGATCACCGACGACTGTGCGGACGCCCATGCGCCGAGGCGACTGCCACGCGGCCGCTGGCGATAGTAGGCGGCCGATTCCTCCGGGCTCACTCGTTCCACGCGGCCGACGATCCGCACCTGGCGCTCGAGCGGACCCCACCAGAAGCAGAGCGCGGCACGGGCGTTCACCTCGAGCTCGCCGCCCTTCGCACTCCGAAAGTCCGTGTAGAACACGAAGCCGCGGGCGTCGGCGTCCTTGAGCAGCACCATGCGGCAGTTCGGGGTACCGCTCGCATCGGATGTGCCGAGGGCCATCGCATTGGGTTCGTGCAGCTCGGCGCTCCGCGCCTGGTCGAACCAGTGATGGAACTGCACCAAGGGGTCGGCGGCGGCGTCGGACTCGTCGAGCGTGGCGCGACGGTATTCCTCTCGGAGATGGGCGATGCTCATGCCGAATAGTCCGTGGTCCACCGGTGCCGGGGCAAGTCCGGAGTCACCCGAACATCCCCCGGAGATCCCCGAGAGATGCCCGGGAGATCCCCTGACGCTCGACCGCGTTCGGAACCTTTGCGTTTGACCGCGATTGGTTGAATGTTCCCTGAATGACCGACACCGAAACGGCGACTCCAGCCGCTGCTGCGCTCGACCACGATGCCTTCAGCGCGCTCGCGCTCACGGCGCTCGACGACGTCTACCGCTTCGCTCGATCGCTCACCCGCGATCCGAGTGACGCCGAGGACGTGGTGCAGGAGACGTACCTTCGCGCGTTTCGATCGTGGAAGACTTTCCAGGCAGGCACCGATGTCCGTCGTTGGCTCTTCACCATCGCGCGCAATGCGTTCCTCCGTTCTCGCGAGCGGGGACAGCGGGAAGTCATCCTCGATGACGATGGCGCAGCCGCCGCGGACGCCGAACAGGCACAGGAAGCGTGGGTGCGTGGCGGACTCGATCCGATCCTCGACCGCACCGACCTCGGCCCCGCGATCGCGGCGGCACTGGCGGAGTTGCCCGAGGTCTATCGCAGCGCCGTGGTGCTGGTCGACCTCGAAGACCAGCCGTACGAAGCAGCCGCTGAAGTGCTCGGGATCCCGATCGGCACCGTGCGCTCGCGGTTGTTCCGCGGTCGGAAACTCCTGCAGCAACGACTGGCGCAGCATGCGCGTGACGCCGGTATCATCCCGGACGGCGATGAAGGGAGGGATATATGACGCATTCGTCTGAACCCCTGCGCCCTCTCGACTGTGACGGCGCCTTCCAGCGGCTCTTCGACTTCCTCGACAAGGAGCTCGATGCCGCGAGCGAGCAGGCGCTGCTGGAGCACGTGCAGCACTGCAAGACCTGTTTCGACCGCGCGGAGTTCGAGCGGCGGTTCAAGGTGGCGGTGTGCGGGTCGCGGAAAGCGCAGAGTTGTCCGGAGGCGCTGCGGTCGCGCGTGATCGAGGCGTTGAGCGCCGAGGGATTCGGGCGCTAGGCGAGGGCCGGCGCCGGGCGCGCGCCCAGCCCTTCGGGATCAGGCGTCGCGGCGGAGTGCGGCGTCGAGTGCGGCGCGACGTTCGTCGCTGAGCGATGGCTCGCTGGCGAGCACCAGTGGCGTCTTCTCGCGGCCACGTGCGGAGGCGCGGCGCAGCCACCACGTGAGCAACAGTCCGGCGAGCGCGATGGCGACGTAGGGACCGATCCACGCGAGCAGACCCACGCCACGAGCCTTGGGCTTCGCATAGATGCTCTCGCCGAATCGTGCCTCGAGTTCCGCCCACACCTGCGCCGTGGTCAGGCCCACGGCGAGTTGCTTGCGGATGGAGTCCTTGAGGACGAAGGCACCTTGGCTCGGGCACGCGGTGAGCGTGAGCCCGGGGCAGTAGGGACTCAGGATGTCGGCGAAGATGGCGCGTGCTTCACGCTCCACCTCGGGTGTGTATGCGGCAGGTTGCGCCGCGGCCGGTGCATCCGGGGGAGCAACAGCCTGCGCGCTCGCCGCCGTCGGGGAGACCCCCGGGGCGACGAGCGCGCAACACAGCAGCAGCTGCCGTGCGATGGAGCGCACGGCAGTGATCATCAGAACGTGGCCTTGGTGAGCTCGTCCCAGGTCCACATTGTCGCGCGCGAGCTGGTCGCGGCACGGACCTTGGCGACATCGGCGGCCGTCACGGCCGACGCGGTGTTGCCCCACTGCGAGCGGATGTAGGTGACGACCGAGGCGATCTGCGTGTCGTTGAACGCCGCGCCCCAGGGCGACATGACGTTGTTGTACTCCACGCCGTTCACCTTCACCGGGCCCATCATGCCGTGCAGGACGATCGCGATGACGCGGTTGGCGTCGCCGGCGACGATGTCAGACTTGGCGAGCGGCGGATACACGTTCGGCACGCCGGCGCCGTTGGCCTGATGGCAGGTCGTGCAGGTAACGTAGACTTCCTTGCCGATCGAATCCATGTTCACGGAGGCAACCGCAGCGGGCGCGGCAGCCGGGGCCGCTGCCGGCGCAGCCGCAGCATCCGTCGCAGGAGCCTTGTCGGCGCCACCGCCGCACGCGGCGACCGCCGTCAGGGCAACGGCGGAGAGAGTGAAGAGAAGGGTCTTGGCCGACGACATTGCGAGGTGCCTCCAAAAGGTTGTGTGGGGTGCGCGGGCGGTAACTGCTCGCGACATTAATGTATGCACTCGAACCTGCCTAAGTCTCAAGTCCCTGTCGATGTTCCCGACGGTATTCCCGAGGGGACGGCCAGCCACCGCACGGAGTCACAGCGGGTCACCGTGTGGCGCTGCGCGGTGCTCACGGTCTCTGACTCACGAACGCTCGAGACCGACCAATCGGGTCCCGCGGTCCGAGCGCTGTTCGCGGACGCCGGGCACGACGTTCGGCTCCACGCCCTCCTTCCGAACGACGAGTCCCGCGTCCGCGCCCTGGTATCGGAGTGGCTCGCCCTGGGCACGCTCGACGTCATCGTGATCACTGGGGGGACCGGGCTGGGCTCCCGCGACCGAACGATCGAGGCGGTGCGGCCGCTCTTCGAGAAGGAACTGCCGGGCTTCGGTGAGCTCTTCCGGCTACTGTCGTATCAAGAGCAGGTGGGGACGGCGGCGATCCTCTCGCGCGCCACGGCGGGCGCGGCGCGCGGCACGCTGGTGTTCTCGCTGCCCGGCTCCCGGGCCGCGGTCGAGCTCGCGATGACGCGGATCATCCTGGCGGAGGCGGGGCATGCGTTGCGCGAGGTGCGGCGCTGACGCGGGCGGCGAACCAGAAGGCGCGCGGTAGTGAGGAATGCAAAGCGGGGCCCGGCAACCGCCGGGCCCCGCTTCTCCCATCTTCCATCTCACGCTTGTCGTACTAGCACCCCGGCCCGGCGAGCGACACATCCGCACGGGCACGGACGAGGCACTCGCCCTGCGGGATCGGCATCACGCGCGCGATGAAGTGCGCGTTGACGCCGGTGGTCAGATCGAGCGGCAGGGTGTTCAGGCGGCCGTAACGGCGCATGTCCACCCAGCGATGGCCTTCGGCGAAGAGCGAGAAGCGCTTCTGCCGGAGGATCTCGTCGAGCACCGCCGCGTCCGCGGACGCCGGCGTGAGCGTGGTGGCCGCGAGGCCACCCGACACCGAGCGCACTGCGTTGATGTTCGCGATGGCACCGGCCTTGTCGGCCGTGGCCAGACGGATCTCCGCGTCGAGGAGCACCAACTCCTCGTTGCGAATCACCGGCACCGGCGTGGTGTTCGTCGCGTAGCGCACGATGGTGAGATTCGTTGCGATGCCGAGGCCCTGCGGCGCGTTACGCGCGACGGCCAGCGTGGACCACTTCGACGCACGCAGGTCACCCGGCGAGACGTCGGCACCGAACGACGGGTGGGCCAGGAAGTCGGCGTTCTGCCCGACACCGTTGGTGGCGTCACCGGTGGCCGTCGAGTACACGTGGAAGACGCCCGTGTTCATCGCGGCCGCGTTTGCCGGTGTGCGGTTGAGGAACGAGGCCGCGATCGCGGTCTGCGCCCGGGTCCACGCGGTGGCACCGCCACCGGAGGTCGCCCAGTACGCTGCCGCACGCGCGGCGATCGCGCGATTGAACAACCGGAACGTCGTCGGCGTATTGAAGCCCGCGAAACCCGCGTGCAGCGTGAACGGGAACGCCGCGCCGCCGGCGGCCAGATCCGCTGCGCCCTCGTCGAGCCGCCCGAGGATGAAGCGGTACACCGAGTCGCGCGAGACGAACGGCGCGATGTCGGTCGCGTTCTGGTTGATCTGCGTGACCGCGCCGAGCGAATCGCGCGTCGAGATCACATACAGCAGCTCCAGCCCCTCGATCGTCTTGGCGAACCCGAGACCCGCGCTGCGCTGGGCAGCCGTGAGCGTCGTGTTGTTCGTGAGGACGTTCTTGAGATTGAAGATGTCGCGCAGGTTGCCGTACGGGCCCGCCCAGACGCCGACGGCGAAGCCAGCCGGATCGAGTCTGTTCTGCCCTGCCAGCCCGATCAGATAGTGCGAGGTGTTGCGGCCTTCGTTGGGCGTGTAGATGTAGCCCTCGCGACCGAAGCGTGCGACGGTGGTGATGTAGCCGCCCAAGCCACCGCGTAGCTGCCGCAGCACGCCGGTGGCCTGGAGCTGGAGTGCGCCCGGATCGCCCGATGCGCCAGCGACCGTCGGCGAGTTCGGGTTCGGCACATTGAGCACATCGGCGGAGCACCCCGTCACCAGGACGGCGGCTGCGGCGAGGCTCATCAAGAGTCCCTTCTGCATTGGATTCCTCATAAGAGTCAAAGAGTCGTCAGTGGGTGTCGTGTGGGCCTTAGTAGCCGACATCGACGCTGAAGAAGAACTGACGGCTCGTCGGGAAGGGCGCGAGGTCGATGAAGCGGTTGAAGTTCGTGTTGCCGAAGTTGTTGAACTCCGGATCGTATGACCAGTAATCGGTCTTCACCCAGAGATTGCGGCCGCTGAGGCTCACGCGGAGGTCCTTGGCGCCACGGAGATACTTCGCCGTGAAGGCGGCCGGGGCCGCATACGACACCGTGATCTCGCGAAGCTTCAGGAACGTGCCCGGCTCGATGTACACGCGGCTGTCGCCGGCCGAGAACGTGTCGTAATAGCGGTAGAGACCCTTCGTGGTGCCCTGGAACGGCTCGTCGAAGTCGCGCGAGTTGCCGCCTTCGTCCCAGAGGTTGTTCGTCATGTTCGAGACGAGACCGCCGTTGCGCCAATCGAGCAGCGTGGAAAGCGTCCAGCTCTTGTACGAGAAGTCGTTGATGAACTGCGTCTGGTGGTATGGGTTGGCATCACCGACGATCGTGTCGCGCACCGCACCGCCGGCGCCGAGTGGGGCGTTCGCCCACACCAGCGTCGAGCGCTGTCCGTTCACGATGCGATTGCGGCCGTACGTCGCGCCGAAGGAGCCGCCGACGTTGAAGTTCGGCACCGGAATCGTATCGACCATCTGCTTGTTGTTCGAGAAGTTCATCCGGCTGGTCCAGGTGAAGTTGCCACGCTGGATCGGAACGCCGGTGACGCCGAACTCCCAGCCCTTCACGGAGAGCTGGCCACCGTTGATGATCTGCTGCGTCAGGCCCGACGACTGCGGGAGCGGGAACGTGAGCAGGAGGTCGGTGATCGTGCGGTTGTAGTTCGTGATCTCCATGTTCAGCCGCTGGCCGAAGAACGACAGGTCCACACCGATGTCCGTCTCGGTCAGGATCTCCGGCTTGATGGTCGTGTTGCCGAGCGTGCCGGCCGACACGAGCGCACCACGACCGTCGATGATGCCGGCGTTCGCGAACAGGATGTCGCGGTCGCCGAAGCGCGGACGGTTGCCCGACTGGCCCCACGACGCGCGGAGCTTGATCTCATCGGTGTACTCGCTGGCCCACCACGGCTGCTCGAACCGGTACGCGGCCGAGTACTTCGGGAAGAGGTAGTACTTCTCACGGTCGCCGTTCACCGACGAGCGGTCCATGCGGAAGCCGGCGTTCACCGAGAGCTTCTCGTCGAGCAACAGTGCCTGCTCGTTGAGATAGATCGACTGGTCCTTGGTCGCATTGCGGATGTCCTCGACCACCGTCTCCGCCGCGCCGGCCGAGAGGCCGACCGTCGGGAGCAGGCCGCGACCGCGGGTGCGGTAGGTCTTCGTCGACTGTTCTTCCTGCGTGCCACCGAACGACGTCGTGAGGTTGCCGATCCAGGAGATGGACGGCGTGTACGTCCAGACGACGTTGATGCCCTGGTTCATCTGGAACACGTTCGACGTCGAGACGGATGACGTGCCGGCGAAGTTGTCATTCGGCTCGAACTGCAGGAACGGCGGCGAGAACGCGAGGCCGTCCTGGTTGAAGCGGTCGACACCGACCTGATACGAGACGTTCACGTTGTGCTGCGCGCTGGAGAACGCCTGGTACGCCATGCGGATGTTGCCCGTCTGACGCCAGGTCTCTTCGTTGTTCTTGATGTACTCCTGGTTGGCAAACGGGTTCGACACCGAGGAGCCACCGGCATAGAACGGATTGACGGGGAAGCTGCCGTCCGCCTGCCGACGGAAGTCGATGACGTGGGGGATGTAGCCCAGGTCGTAGGTCGGCGAGATGCCGGCGTTGTTGTTGTTGGAGATGCCACGCTGCAGGAAGTTGCGCGTGACGTTCAGGCCGCCGGAGACCGTCAGGTTGCTGCCGATCGTCTGGTCGATGTTGAGGCGACCGGAGGTGCGACGCGCGCCGGTGAGGAGCATGATGCCCGCTTCCTGCTTGTCGCTCACGGAGGCGAAGTACTTCGTGTTGCCGGCGCCGCCGCGGGTGCTCAGGATGGTCTCGAACGTCGGGTCGGTGCGACCGTAGAGCTGCTGCTCGTAGTCGTAGTTGGTGCAGTTCGGGTTGCAGAGTGCCTGCGCGATCGGGATCGCCGCCGCATTGCCGACCCACTGGATCGAGTCCGCCGCCGTACCGGCCGGGACGAGGTCGTTGATCGTGCCCCACTCGCGGAAGCCGATCTTGCGGTACAGCGCCGCGGTGCCGACACGCTGGGTCACGTTCCAGCTCGGCGCGCCGGAGCGGCCGCGCTTGGTCGTGATCACCACCACGCCGTTCGTCGCGCGCGAGCCGTAGATCGCCGAGGCGGCCGCGGACTTCAGCACTTCGACGCTTTCGATGTCCTGCGGGTTGATGTCAGCGAGACGGTTGACCGAGTTGTCTTGGCCACCGCCGATGCCGCCACCAGCGCGCGTGACGGAGTTCGCGGCGTTCGGGATCGACGCGTTCGAGACGATGATGCCATCGATCACGTAGAGCGGGTCGCCCTGCCCGAGGATCGACGTGGCGCCGCGGATCTGGATCTGCGCGCCGCCGCCCGGTGCACCGTTGTTCTCGAAGATGCGGGCGCCGAGGACCTTGCCCGAGAGCTGGTTCTCGATCGAGCGTGCCGGCGTACGGTTGAGCTCCTCGGTGTTCACCGCGGCCACCGGTGTCGTCGCGTTCCGCTTGTCGATGGTGGTCGCTGCGCCCGTGACCGTCACGCCTTCGAGCTGCAGCACGTCCTTCTCGAGCGAGAAGTTCTGCGTGGTCGCGTTCGCTGCGACCTTCGTCGTCATGCGCTTGAACCCGATCGCGCGGACCAACAGCGTGACTTCACCCTGTGGCACGCGGAGTCGATAGTCGCCCGCCTCGTTGGTGCGCGCGCCGATTGCCTGGCCGAGCACCGTCACACTCGCATCTGCGAGTGGTGCTCCGCCGACCTGCGTGACCTTGCCGGTGATTTCTCGCGTGCCCTGTGCCGCAGCGGTCGTGCCGCCGAACGACAGAGCGAGTGCAAGAATCGCCGCAGCGAGTCTCCTCGTGCCCACGGGACCTCCAACTTGAAGATTGATGAGGGTGCGCGCCGCTGGGTGGGAAGCGGCGTGACGTCAGAGACAGCTATGCGTACAGTGAGAGTTCGCACATCTGCCAGACGGGGCTAAGAGGCACCTTTTTCCTGCGCGGCGCAAGATATGATTGTCGAACCATGCTGACCGAATGGCCAGCGCTCTGGATAGACCTTCTGACCCACCGCTGCAAGCGGTCCCGTGACCAGTGGACCGAAGTCCACGCGAAGTGTACCATCTGGGCAATGACCATCACCCACTTCGCCCCGCTCGCTCGCGCCGCCGCGCTCGCGGTCTGTACTGCGATCACCGCTGACGCACTGCTCGCCTCCGCGCTCAGTGCGCAGCGCGTCCCCGAACCCCGGAATGTCGGTTCCACGGTGGCGCGGGCCTCGGGTGTCATCGATGGCACGGTCACCGATACGTTGCTCAAACCCGTCGGGTTCGCCGAGGTGAAGATCCTCCGGACCGATATCCGGATCGAGACCAACGCGCTCGGGCGGTTCCGCTTCACGGAAGTGCCGGCCGGTCAGTATCTGCTGATCGTGCGGCGGATCGGTTTCCGCCCGGTATCGTCGATCATCCAGGTCGGCGTGCGCGACACGCTCCGCCTCTCGTTCCTGCTGGAGCCCGCCCTCCAGACGCTCGACAAGGTCGTGATCACCGAGGAGCGTCGCTCGCTCAAGATGCTCGAGTTCGAAGAGCGCCGCCGGCGAGGGGTCGGTTACTTCATCACGCAGGAACAGATCGAGAAGCGGAATCTCCCCGTCGCCGCCGACTATCTCCGGCTCGCGCCGTCGATCTCGCTCGCCCCGAGCCCGAACCCCTCAGGTATCTCGGACCTGGTCGCCATCAGCAAGCGCGAGGGTGGCTCGCTCTTCGGCGACGGCGCCCTTGCCTGTGCGATGCAGATCGTCGTCGACGGCGTGCCGATGCCCCCGCGATTCCCGCTCGAGCTCCTGCCGACGCCACGCGAGATCGCGGGCTTCGAGATCTACGCCGGTGCGGCGACGGTCCCGCCACAGTTCAGCGGCCTCGACCGCCGATGCGGCATGATCCTCGTCTGGACGCGCGACTACTGATCGTCGCCGTGCGCGCGTCCTAGCTCTCGAGCTCCAGCACCCACTCCACCGCGATGTCGGGGGCGAGCGAGTCGCGCACGGAGCAGTACTTGGTCACAGCCAACTCGATCGCGCGCTCCGCGTGCACACGTTCGATCCCCGCGCCACGGATCTTGTACGTGAGCACCACCCGCACGAGACGCGCCGGCACGGCATTCGCCCGCTCCCCGGCCACTTCGATGCTCAATCCCTGCACGGGCGTCCGACGCTTCTCGAGGATGTCCACCACATCCACGCCGGTACAGCCGGCCAACGCACAGAGCAGCGTGTCCACCGGACCCGGCCCGGTCACCGCATCGGCATCCATGCGGATCGACTGCTGACTGCCGAGGCGGCTCCCGTCGAACCGATGGTCACCGTCCCAACGGACGACGACGCGATTGGTCTTCTTCGGCGTTTCAGTGGTCACGGCGTGGTTCCCTTCGAGATGGGTGTGCGCACGGCGTTGCCCCACTCGGTCCAGCTGCCATCGTAGTTCCGGACCTTCGGGTAGCCGAGCAGATAGGACAACACGAACCAGGTGTGCGAGGAACGCTCACCGATGCGGCAGTACGTGACCACGTCCGTCGACGGCGTGAGACCCGCTTCGCCCTCGTAGATCGCACGCAGTTCGGCGGCGCTCTTGAAGGTGCCGTCGGCGTTGGCCGCTCGCGCCCAAGGCACGCTGCGCGCGCCCGGGATGTGCCCACCGCGCAGCGTGCCTTCCTGCGGATACTCCGGCATGTGCGTGCGCTCGCCGCTGTACTCCTGCGGCGACCGGACGTCGATCATCGCACCCTTGGCGCGCTGATGCTGCATCACCTCGGGCAAGAACGCCCGGATCCGCGCATCGTCACGCGCCGGCGCACTGTATGCGCTCGCCGCGAAGCGCGGCACATCGGTCACCATGGGACGCCCTTCGGCTTCCCACTTCGCGCGACCACCGTCGAGCAGGCGCACGTTGGTGAAGCCGAAGAGCTCGAAGACCCACAGTGCGTATGCCGCCCACCAGTTGTTCTTGTCGCCGTAGAGTATCACCGGCGTGTTCGCGTCGATGCCTTTGGCACGCAACAACGCGGTAAAGCCTTCGGGCGAGATGTAGTCGCGCTCGACAGGATCGTTGAGGTCGGCGTGCCAGTCGATCTTCTGCGCGCCGGGGATGTGCCCCATCTCATACAGGAGCACATCCTCGTCGCTCTCGAGGATGCGGAGTGACGGATCGTTCAAATGCGCGGCGAGCCACTCCGTGCTCACCAACTTCTCGGGATGCGCGTAGCCCTTGGCCGGGATCTCGGCCGGAACGGAAGGTGTCATGCCTGAAAACTAGCGGGTGGGACGGCGTCCGAACGGCAACCGGTTGAGCACCACACGGCCGTTCGTCACCACCACGGTGACGTCCTGCAACCACGCCGCATCATCGAGCGGGTTGCCCTCGAGCACGATGAGATCGGCCTCGTAGCCGACAGCGACTCGACCGGTCTTGGTCCCGACACCGATCAGCTCGGCAGCCCCACTGGTTGCGGTCGCCAACGCGTCCACCGCCGAGAGCCCGAGTCCGCGGAAGCGCATGACTTCATGGCTGATGCGCGTGACGGACTCCGCGCCGTAGTCCGTGTCAGCACCGGCCGCGATGCGGACACCCATCGCATGGGCACGACGGATCGTGTCCTCGATGCGCGGTGCCATGTGCTGACCGCGCAGTACCAGCACGGGGTCGTCGTAGTCACCGCCGGGCTGTGTGAGATCCCAGATGGTGGAGAGCGTCGGGACCAGCCAGGTGCCCCTCTGCTTCATCAGGCGGAGCGTGGAGTCGGACAGATACGTGCCGTGTTCGATGCTCTTCGCCCCGGCGGCGACCGCGGCGTAGGCGCCTTCGTCGCCGTGGGCATGGGCCATCACCGGCACGTTCTTCGTTGCCGCCTCCTCGACGATCGCGCGGAGTTCACGTTCATCATAGACCTGCTTGCGCGGGTCGGTGTCGGGCAGGCCGGCGCGCTCAGTGCCGCGTGTCTTGATCCAATCCACTCCATGGTCGAGGTTCACTCTCACCAAGGCGCGCAGTTGCTCCGGTGTGTTCACGCCACTCGCCAACGCACCCAAGCGCGCGTCGGCCAGGAGCGTCTCGCCGAGGTTCGGGGTGACGAACACCCCCGTGGCGAGCACGTCCGGTGCGGCGATCTGTCCAGCGCGCGCCATTTCACGCATCTCCACATCCTGGAACGCCGGCACACTCGCCGACCGCACGGTGGTGACGCCCGAGTGCAGCGCACGACGCGCGTTGGCGAGCGTGGAGATGTGTGTGTGTGCGTCGATCAGTCCTGGCGCCAACCAGCGACCACCGAGATCGATGACGGTGACATCGGCTGGCACCGCGCCACCGACGCGGATGCTCTGGATGCGACCGTTGGAGATCAGGATGGTCGCATCCCGGATCACCGTGGCACCCACTCCATCGACGACGTTGGCGTGGGTGAGGGCGAGCGTGCCGCTCGCAGATTGTGCTGCCGCCGGTGCGGCGAAGAGTACGGCGAGTGCGCCGAGGTGCAACAGGTGTCGAGAGATCATCCGATGCGGGTCCCGTTGGCGACAGGGTGGTCAGGATTGAGCAGCACGACTTCAGTGGCGTTCGGCATCGCGCCGAGGACGAGCACTTCACTCACATAGCCGGCGATGCGGCGTGTCCCGATGTTGGTCACGGCGATCACTTGACGGCCGACCAGCTCCTCGGGACGATAATGTACGGTGAGTTGGGCACTGGATCGCCTCTCACCGAGTTCATCTCCGAAGTCGATGCGCAGCTTGATCGATGGTTTGTGCGCCTCGGGGAACGGCGAGGCTTCCAGTACTGTGCCGACACGGAGGTCGAGCGCGAAGAACTCCTCTGGGGTGGGCATCCCGCTAATGTATCGTTCGGCGTGCGATCGGCGCACGCTTGATTCCTCTTCACCGACACTCACGATGGGTCAGTACCAGCGACACGTCTTCGTCTGTACCGGCGGCAAGACCTGCACCTCACAGGACTCCGCGGCCACGTTCGCGCTCCTGAAGGACCGTGTGCGCGACGCAGCGCTCGCCCCGCATGTGCGCGTCAATCACAGTGGCTGCCTCGGCCAGTGCGGGCACGGGCCGATGGTCGTCGTGTATCCCGAGGACGTGTGGTATGACGGCGTGAGCGCGGAGAAGGCCGAGCGGATCTTCGCTGAGCACCTGCGTGATGGCGTGCCCGTGGAAGCATTGCGCTATGTGGCGCCGTCGGGCGAGAACAAGTTGCCGAAGGTCTGACGGTGCCCACGCCCGAGCAGCTCACCCCGCTCATGGACCCGTACGCACACCATGTGCTGGTGTGCACGGGCGGCTACTGCTCCACCGACCGCCGCGGGCGCTCGTTGTATTCGTTGCTCGCGCAGCTGCTGCAGCGCGAGGGGCTGCTGTTCGGCCCGCGCCGGGTGAAGCGCAGCGAGGCGCCGTGTCTGGGCGTGTGCGCGGGTGGGCCGGTGATCGCGATCTACCCTTCGGGGATCTGGTACGCGGGAGTCACGCCCGAACTGCTCGAGCGGATCGTCGTCGAACATCTTCGCGATGGGAAGGAGGTGTCCGATGGAATCTTCCATCGACAGCAGACCGGCGATGCGAGTGGCGGCGGGAACAGCGGAAAGAAGTAGGGCCGCCTGAGTAGGCGGCCCTCTTCCATCTCCTTCCTTACCCCTGCCGTCCCAGCAGCCGTGCCACGCGCTCTTCCGTCGACGGGTGCGTCGAGAACATCGACCTGAGGCCGCCCCCATGCGCGGCCAGCGGATTCACCTGCGCGAGCGGAGCCGCCGCCGGGGAGATGTTCATCGGGATGCGGCGCGAGTAGGCGTCGAGCTTCTGCAACGCACGCGCGAGACCCTCTGGACGCCCGGCGATCTCGGCGCCCACGGCATCCGCCTTGAACTCGCGCTGGCGGCTGATCGCGAACTGGATCAACGACGCGGCCAACGGCGCGATGATCAACATCGCGAGGCCGGCGATGGGACTGCGGTCCTCGTCGTCCGAGCGGCCGCCGAAGAACACGGCGAACTGCGCGAGCGACGAGATCGCACCGGCCATCGTCGCCGTCACGGTCTGCAAGAGCATGTCGCGGTTCTTGATGTGCGCGAGTTCGTGCGCGATCACGCCTTCCATCTCCTCACGGTCGATGAGCTTGGTGAGCCCCGACGTCACGCACACGACGGCGTGCTCGGCGTTGCGCCCGGTAGCGAAGGCGTTGGGCTGATCGTGCGGTGCGATCGCGACCGTCGGCATGGGCAGCCCTGCGCGCTGACGCAGGCGATCGACCATGTCGTAGATCTCGGGCGCGTCAGCGCGCGCGACGATCCGTGCGCCGTAGGAGCGCAGTACCATCGACGAGGAGTTCCAGTACATGAACACGTTCATGCCACCGGCCACCACCAGCGCCAACACCAATCCTGCCTGGCCTCCGAAATAGCCGCCCAACCCCCCGAGCAGGGCGGTCATTCCGGCCATCAACACGAAGACCTTCACGTTGTTCATCAGTCGCTCCGACAGAGTGTGTGACATGCCGTGCCAGAACGGCACACCTCGCACGTCTTCATTCCATCAAGGGGCAATCTCGATGCCAAGTTCCAAGTGGACTCTCGGCCCGGACCCCAGTACGTTCCCCACACGATGTCCACGCCATTCGATGCGCGCCGCGAGTTGCTGGGCGCCGCCAAGAAGTACTTGCTCGAGAGCCCCGCGACGCCGGAGCCGGCGCCGTTCGTGCCGCCGAGACTGACCTTTGCTGCCTTGGAGAAGATTCCGATGTCACGTTCCCGTGAGCGCATCCTCGCCAATCTCGAGGAGATGTACACTGAGGCCTTCGGTCGGGCGAAGGCGTCCGAGGACCCGTCGCAGATGGCGTCGTTGGATTTCGCCTACCGTCGCGAGCAGCTCTACTTCGAGATCCTGCTCGACGTGCGCGACGCGCTGGAACGCCGCGCCTAGCTCGCGGTCCGAGCGACGGCGCGCCGCGACTCACACCGACCGGTCGCCTGTGATGGCGGTGACACTCGTGATCGTCAATGCGCGCGTCTGGACGAACGACGTTCGGCGTCCGTGGGCGGACGCGGTTGCGGTGGACGGCGATCGTATCGCCGTCGTGGGATCGAGCGCCGAGGTCATGAAGCGCGCCGGCTCGGCGCGCGTGATCGATGCGAAGGGGGCGATGGTGATCCAAGGTCGCGAGGATCCATGCGCGTCGATCCTGCAAGCCGGGTCCGCGGAGACGGTGCTCGCGGCGCGAGGTGTGTTGCGCGCTGGTGCGCCGGCGGACCTGACGGCGTTCGATGGCGACGTCTCGCGCTTGACGGTGGGGTCGGTCGGCGTGGTGCGAGTGATATGGACGATCGCGAGCGGTGCCGTAGTGCCGGTGGGCTGAGCCGGCGCGCGCGCACGCGAGCGGGATCCCGCCGACCTCGATCGACTACGGGGTGTACGGGAGTGGCGCGATGATTCGCTTGAACTGTGGGTCGGCGGCGTAGGGGCCGAAGTCGCGGAGGACTTCGTCGCGCCGCCAATGCCAGTTCAGGACGCCGGCGCGCAGCGCGTCGCTCAAGAGCGTGAGCGCATTCTCTCGGCGTCCCATCAAGGCCGCCACACGGGCGCGGAAGAGCACGTGCTCGCCCACGCTGGTATTCGGCGCCGCGGCGAGGAGCGAATCGGCGCGCGTTGCGTCGCCGCGCATGGCCGCGAAGCGCGCGAGGTTGCCGATGGTCCAGAGCCGATTGGGGAACGCGACATCGATCGAATCGAGCAATGCTTCGGAACCGGCGGTGTCGTCCGCCACGAACCGCGCGATCGACAGCCACTCGCGGTGGTCTCGTTGGCGAGGGTCGGCTTCCAGGCGGTCTTCGAGCCAGCGGATCGCGCCGCGCGCCGCCGTCCGGTGGTCTCCCGTCCCGTGCGTGAGATACTCTTCCGCGACGACGGCCCGCATCGCCCCCTGCGACCAGTACACGTCGGGCGCGAGCGACTCGGCTTCGAGGAGCAACGAATCGATCGCCGTGTGGCTACCCGTCGCGGCGAGCGCGCGAGCTTCCATCACCCAGGCGGCCCGTTGTGCTGGATACCGTTGCCGCATCTCCCGCGCGAAACGGCGTTCGTCCTGGTGCCGGGACACCACGTGTGCTGCCGCCGCGCGCTGTGTCCAGAACTGCGGCCAGCCCTTCATCGCCCCGTGGTCCGGGTCGAGCGACCCGAGGACCGCGAGTGCTTCGTGCGGACGATTGAACTGCAGCAACGCGTACGCGAGACTGTACGCGGCGCGCGAGCCCGGCGCGAGTGCGTTCGCGTGTCTCAGGCGCTCCACTGCCACCACGCGGTCACCACCCGCGTACGCTTGGACGCCCTCCGCCAGCGCGATGTGGTACGAGGACAGGCTCGATCTCCGGGTCATCACCAAGCCGAGTAGGGAGTCGGTCCGCGGGATCTCGCCGTCGTTGAAGGCCGCATAGCTCGCGTAGATGAGCGCGGCGGTGAAGCTCGTGTCGCGCCGCCAGGCCTGCTCCATCAGGAGACTCGCTTCGCCGTATCGCGTGCTGTTGAAGAGCCTGACGCCGTCGTCGAAGAGGCGGAACGCTTCCCACGTGGGCGGAGTGCTGCCGCTGCCTGTGAGCACGCGTTCGTCGAACGCCACGCCCACCGCACCCATGATGCGGTCACGGATCTCGCGCACCGCCGCAGATGCCGAGTCGAGGCTCACCATCACCGGTGGGATCGCCGCGACGAGTCGTCCGTTGCGCGCGTCGGTGATCGAGGCTTGGAATCGCAGCGAGTCGCCGGTGCGGTAGTAGCTGCCCGTCACGACCGTGCCGGCGCCGGTCTGACGTCGCACCATCGCGATCGGATCGCCGCCCAGCGCGTTCGCGCCCTCGGCGGTGATCATCATCGTCGGCCACGGCACCACCGGCATGATGGCCGCCTCGTGCATGCCTTGCGTGATCCAGTCCCCGGCGAGACGCCCCCAGCTGTTCAGTGTGGAGTCGGCCGTCTCGTTCGTCAGCGGCAGCACCGCCACTGGGCCGACGATTCCCCTGAACGGAGAGAAGACGGGAGTCCAACGCGGCCATGTGACTCCGAGGACGATCGCGACGGCCGCCACCGCGGCGATCAGCGGCCAACGCGCACGTCGCGGCGAAGTCGGCGCGAGCGCATCGAGCGCCGCGACGAGTGCACGCGCACTCTGTGGCCGTTCCGCCGGATCGTCCGCGAGACAGGCCTCGACGAGTGTGACCAACGAGCGCGGTGCGTCAGGGCGCAGCGTCGCCAGCGGCGCGGAGGGCTGGCGCGCCCCGGTGAGCATCTCGCGCGCCAGAAGACCCCACGCGTAGAGATCCGCGCGGTGATCCACGGGCTGGTTCGCCGCCTGCTCCGGCGCCATGTAGCCCGGGGTCCCCACCGGCCGTCCGAGCGCGAACTCTCCGGTGCGTGCATCGGCGTCGATCTTCGCGACGCCGAAGTCGATCAGGAACGCGTGGCCGTCGACGTACAGCACGTTGTCAGGCTTGAGGTCACGGTGCACGATCCCGGCGCTGTGTGCGTGGGCGAGCGCGTCGGCGACGCTGCGGAGCACGCTGATCGCCTCGCCGAGCGGCCTCGCCCCGTCGCGCCGCAGCCGATCGCGCATCGACTCGCCGCCCACGTACGGCATCACGTAGTAGTACAACCCGTCCAGCGCCCCCGAGTCGATCAACGCGAGGATGTGCGGATGCGAGAGTCTTGCCGCGATCCGGACTTCATCGCGGAACTGCTGCTCGCCCAGCAACGCGCTCACCTGCGGCTGCAGCACCTTCAACACGACGGGACGGTCGTGCTTGCGTTCGTGCGCGCGGAAGACGACCGCCATGCCACCTTCGCCCAACGTCGATTCGATCGTGTATCGGTCACCCAGCGCGGCGTCGAACTGGGCGCGCACGTCCACCTCGGGCAGCGAGGTCAACGGATGGTCGAGGAATCCCGGGCCTTCGTGCGCCCGGAACATGCGTGCCACGCGATCATGGAGCGCCGTGTCATCGCCGCACTGCGCGCGCAGCCACGCAGCGCGCTCCGCCGCCGGCACCTCGAGGCCGTCGTCGAACAAGCGCTCGATACGCTTCCAGTCCGGTCTCTGGCTCACGCGCCCGTGCCCGTGTCGTCGCGCAGTTCGCTGAGCAACCACGCGCGCGCTTTCACCCAGTCGCGCTGCACGGTACGCGTGGTCACACCCAGGGCTTCCGCCGTCTCCTGCTCGTCCAGGCCGACGAAGAAGCGCAGTTCCACCACACGCAGCAACCGCTCGTCCTGCTCGCCGAGTTGCCGGAGCGCTTCGTCGAGGTCGATCATGTCGTCGATCGGGAGGGAGACGCCGAGTTGATCGTCGGTGAGCGTGATCGGCGTGAGCGCGCCACCGCGTTTGGCGGCGCGCCGCTGCCGCGCGTGTTCGACGAGCACTTGCCGCATGGCCCGCGCGGCGATCGCGAGATAGTGCGTGCGCTCGAGTCGCTCGAGCTGGGGGCTGCCGGTGAGCTTGAGCCACGCCTCGTTGAGCAGCGCGGTCGGCTGCAACGTGTGCCCCGCCGCCTCCTTCCGCAGAAGGCGGTCGGCGATCAGGCGCAGCTCTTGGTAGAGCCTGATGAACTGATCGTCACTACGCTCGCGCGCTGTCTCGCGCGTCGGGTGGGTCGGCTCGCTGCTCACGGCGCAGAATATACGACCGGTGTAGCGGCTCCGGTGTGCCGAGGGTCACGGCGTCCGTCAGTGCCCTCTCAGCAGAAACCGGACTATGCGATGCCAATGGCCCTCGGCGTGCGCCTCCGAGAAGAAGCCGAAGTGCCCGAGCCCTTCGGCTGGCAAGGGCTCGTGCAGCACATGGGCGGATCGATACTCCCGCAGGAGCGCCTCGACCGCCCGGCGCGGCGCCTGCACATCATCGGCGAAGCTCAGGGCGAGGATCGGGATCGCCACTCGTGCGTGTCCTTCCCACGTGCCCAGATACGATGGTCGCCGGCACCACGCGGCCATCTCGAGTGCCACCCCTTGGGGAAGATCCTCGCCCAATCCGAGTCGCGAGCCGGGGAATCGGCCGAGGATGGAGGCGAAGAGCGGGACCCCGAGATACCACTGGAAGCCGAGCCGGAGCCGCTGCGCCAACGGCCAATGACCGTACCAGCCGTGTTGGCCGCCGACGAACACCGCGCGCGAGATGCGATCAGCATTGCGGGCGAGTCCGAGTGCTGGCGCTCCGAACGAATGACCGACGAAGTGGATCGGGCCGCCCGGCGCGCGACGCGTCGCCCAGTCGATCGCAGCCTGGAGGTCCTCGGTGCCCCAAGCGCGCATCGTGAGCCGCGGATCCCGCGAGGACGTCTCATGTCGTGAATCCCCGATCCCGCGTCCGTCCCACGTGAGCGTGTCGAGACCGGAGCGCACGAGGTGCTCCGCGAACGGGACATAGAACCGATGCGGTACCCCCGCCGCCGGCGCGATCAAGGCGACGCCTCGCGCCGTTCCGTCGGCGAGCCAGCGTGTCCCCGCGAGCGGGAAGCCGTCCTCCGTCAGCAACGTGACCGCGGCCGGGTTCGCCTCGGGCGCAGCCGCCGTATGAGCGAACGCTGGGAGTTCTGAGGAGATGCGGTGTGGCTTGGCCATGGCGTGGGTGGACGTCCCCAGAGATGCGCGAAAGGGGACCGCATCCCGACGCGGTCCCCTCTCACCCGTCCCGACCGGTCGATACTTGACCGGTCACCTATAACGCCTTCGGCTCAGAACGCCGCGATCTCCTCGTACGCCTTCAGGAAGTCCGACACCTGCGGCAGGATCTCGTCCTCCAACGACGGCGCGTATCCGACGAACGTGTCCATGCTCGCCACGCGCTTCACCGGCGCGTCGAGCCACGCGAAGCAATCATCGGCGATGCGTGCGGCGATCTCGGCACCGTAGCCCCACGAGATCGAATCCTCATAGGCGACGATCACGCGGCCGGTCTTCTTCGCCGACGCGTACACCGCCTCCTGATCCCAGGGGGAGAGCGTGCGCAGGTCGATCACCTCGACCGACAGCCCCTTCTCCTCCTCGATCTGCTTCGCGGCCACGAGTGCACGCTGCACCGTTGCGCCGTAGGTCACCACCGTCACATCGCGCCCTTCCTTCACCGTCTTCGCCTTGCCGAACGGGATCATGAAGTTCGGGCCCGGATACGCGCCCTTGTTGTACGTCTGCCGATAGAGATGCTTGTGCTCGAGGAAGATCACCGGGTCGTCGCCGCGGATTGCGGTGCGCAGCAGGCCGTTCGCGTCGAGTGCATTGCTCGGGCACACCACACGCAGGCCCGGGCAATGCGTGAAGAGTGACGCGCCGGTCTGCGAATGGTAGATCGCGCCACGGATGTAGCCGCCGTAGGTCGTGCGCACCACCACCGGTGCCGAAAACGCGTTGGACGAGCGCCAGCGCATGGTCGCGAGCTCGTCGCGGATCTGCATGTACGCCGTCCAGATGTAGTCGAAGAACTGCACCTCGACCACCGGCTTGAATCCGCGCAGCGCCATGCCGATCGCACGCCCGAGGATGTTCGCCTCGGCGAGCGGCGTGTTGAACACACGCGTACCGCCGAACTCCTTCTGCAGACCCCACGTCACCTTGAAGACGCCGCCCTTGCCCTTAACCTTGCCGAGGTACTCCTCGCGCGAGACGTCGGCGACGTCTTCACCGAACATCACGATGCGGCCGTCGCGCCGCATCTCGTCCTTCATGCAGGCGTTGAGCAGGTCGACCATCGTCGTGGGCTCACCGCTGAACTGCGGATCGTCCTCGGTGTCGAACTGTTCGCTGGTCGGGTCGACGTCGGGTGAGTACACCGCGAAGGCCGCGGTCTCCGGTGCGGGCTGCGGCTGCGCGAGGGCGTCGTCCGTGGCCGCGAGCACTTCGGCGTCGACGGACTCCTGGATCGCCTTGATCTCCGCTTCGGTGGCATACCCTTCGTCGACCAGCCACTTGGGATAGTTCGTGATGGGGTCGCGCGCGGCATCGGCATCGCGCTCGCTGTCGGGGCGGTACATCACCTCGTCATCGGAGAGCGAGTGCGAGTACGGGCGGATGACCTTCGCGTGCACCAGCGCCGGTCCCTTCCGCTCACGCGCATAGGCGACGGCCTTCTGCATCGCTTCGTACGACGCGAGCAGGTCGCAGCCATCGACTTCGATGATGTACAGGTCCGGGAATCCCGTGACCAACTTGCTGATCGATCCGCCGGCCGTGTTCACCTCGACCGGTACAGAGATCGCGTAGCCGTTGTCCTCGACGAGGTACACGACCGGGAGCTTGAGGTTGGACGCGGTGTTCAGTGATTCCCAGAACTCGCCCTGCGAGGTCGTGCCGTCGCCGGTGGAGACGAAGACCACCTCATCCTTCTCGAACCCATCGGTGATGCCGAGGGTCTTGGCGCGCACCACCGCCTCGGCCGAGCCGACGGCTTGCAGGAACTGTGTGCCCGTGGGCGACGACGTGGAGACGATGTTGAGCTTCTTGTGTCCCCAGTGCGATGGCATCTGCCGTCCGCCGGAGTTGGGGTCGATCGCCGCACCGACGGCCGAGTAGAGCATCTCGGCGCCGGTCATCCCGAGCTGCAGGCAGAGCGCGCGATCCCGGTAGTACATGTAGAACCAGTCGTACGACGGCTTGAACACCATGCCGGACGCCGTGAGGATGGCTTCGTGGCCGGCGCCGGAGATCTGGAAGAAGATCTTGTTCTGCCGCTTGAGCTGGATCTCCTTGTCGTCGAGGCGACGCGACAGGAGCATGGTGCGGTAGGCCGCGACGAGTTGGGCCTTGGTCAGACCGTGCGTCGAGGTACGCGCCTTGGCGGAGGTGGCCATGGTCGGGTGGGACTGGGTGGAGAGGCGCCGGGCAGACGGCCGGGCGGCGGGATTCAAAGAAAGTTAGCAGGAAGGGCTAAGGGGAGGAGACAAGTGCGCAGCCCGAGCGGGGACTTCGCCGCCCCTCACGCGCTGCGACGGCCCGTTCTACCTTCTGCTGCAGACCATCACCGGAGGTCCCGATGCAAGAACCGCTCTCTCTCCGCCCCGCCGCCAGACCCATCCAGGACATCAGGTGCGCACTCGTGCCTGTGATGCGCAGTGCGCTGGTCATGGTCGCGATCGCGATGGTCGCGTCACTGATGCTGCCCTCGCGCGCCCTCGCGCAGGGCGCCCCGCCGGTGGGCTGGAAGTGGACGTTGGACGGACCGGCCCGCCTGGTGAATGGAGGTCGATTCTTGTCGACCGACTCGACGTTCGACTTCGTTCACATGGCGCCCGGCTGGCACATCACCATGGGGCCTGGAGCAGTGCTCTATGATCCTGCGGAGCGCGCGAGTGGTCGATTCGTCGTCGAGGGTGAGCTCATCCTCTTCCCGGACGCATCGGCCAACGAGTACGGTGTGTTCGTGGGCGGGAAGTCGCTCGACGACGAAGCACGCAAGGAGTGGATCGCCCTCGTGGTGCGCGCGGACGGTCAGGTCGCGGTGATGCGGCAGCGTGGGAACGAGTCCACGTGGCTCATCCCGTGGCGCGCCCACGCCGCGAGCAAGGTATTGCTGACAGGCGCATCCGCGAAGAACTACGTGACCGTGCGCGCCGAGCCGGATTCGGTACGATTCGTCGTGAATGGCGAACGTGTGGCGGCATTCGAACGCAGTGCCCTAGATGTCGATGGCCCGTTCGGTTTCCGCATCGGCAAGGGTGTGAATCTGCACATCACGAATCTCGACGTCACGCGGCGAATGGCTCCGTTCCCGGCGCCCAAGCGACCGTGACAGCCATGGTCCGCCCGCCGCAGTGCCGGCGGTGTGCCGCAGATCACAAATCTCTCTCTTTCGCGATTTGCCTTGCGCGGAAACACGTGACGGGTGCACTCATACGCGCGTCTTCCACGTAACAGCGGCGCCGCGCTGGGCGCCGAATTCTCCTCGGGAGGCCCGTGACCGGAACGTTCGGACAGGCATTCGAGCCCCGACTTCCTCGATCGCTCAACGCGACCGCGGTCTGGCGCCTCCTCCTCATCGACCACACCCCGCACGGGCACACTGCCCCGTCGCGGGGTGTCGTCTTTTCCGGCGAGGTTCGATGTCACGTCGGGTCGTGCACCACGTCGCGCTCCCCCGCGCCCCCAGGGGGATTTCCCGCCACGCTCGCCGCGTGGAGCACCAGCAGCACAAGCGCCAGATCAAACGCGCGACCTTTCGCGATTGCGGACGGCGATGTGTCTATTGCGGCCACGCACTCGCCCCCGAACTCGCCACCCTGGATCATGTGATCCCGCTCTGTCGCGGCGGCAGCCACCTCCCGGGCAACCTCGTCTCGGCGTGCCAGCCCTGCAATCAGCTCAAAGGGGGTCTGCTACCGACCGAGTTCTTCGCGCGCTACCCGGCCGCTGGCCAGAACTTCATGCGCTTCGCACGCGCCGTGCACCGCCAGCTGAAACGCGGCGCACGACGTGCGGTGTCGCTGGCGTACGCGCAGGCGGCATAGTCGTCTCCAGCGCGAGCATCGCACGCTTGCGGTCAGGACCCCAGGCGTAACCACCCAACTCCCCTGTCGCGCGGATCACGCGATGGCAGGGGATGAGGTAGCTCACCGGATTGCTGCCTACCGCGGTGCCCACCGCGCGCGACGCCTTCACGTCGCCGATCGCCGCCGCGAGATCGCCGTAGGTCGTCACACTTCCCACGGGGATGGCCAGCAGCGCGCGCCACACCTTGAGCTGGAAGTTCGTTCCGCGCACATGCAGCGACAGCGACGGCACCGGATTGCTCCCCGGCGCGGGGAACGCGTGAGCCGCGGCTTTCCGCGTCACGTGCTGGTCCGGCAGCAGCTCCGCCTCCGGCCACTCGCGTGCGAGCACCGCGAGCGCCGCGCGCCGATCGTCGCGCTGCACGAACGCCAGATGGCACACGCCGCGCGGCGTCACCGCGATCAGGCACTCGCCGAACGGAGTGGGATGGAAGCCGTAGCGGATGGTCACGCCACTGCCATCTCGCTGCAGCTCGCCCGGTGTCACACCCTCGGCGTTCACGATGAGATCGTGCAGGCGCCCCGGTCCCGAGAGCCCCGCCTCATACGTCACCTCGAGCAGCGGCCGACGTTCGCGCAGGAGCTGCTTCACCACCTCCGCGGTACGGTGCTGCAGGAACCGCTTGGGGCTGATCCCCGCCCAACGCGTGAACATGCGCTGGAAATGCGCCTCACTCAGTCCCACCACGTCCGCGACCTCGGCCAGCGTCGGGGCGACCGCACGCGGAGTATCGAGATAGCGGATCGCGCGTTCGATGCGCGCGTAATCGGTCAGCAGTTGCTCGGGCGACATCAGGACTCCTGTGCGAGGGACACAGGGTATCTAGGAGGGATGCCGCAGCGCGACAATCCGAAAGTTGCGATGGAGGCATATCCACCATCTGTATTCCACCATCCACCATCCAGCCTAATAGTCCACCGGCCTCAAGTACGACTCGCCGATCGCCGCCCCAGACAACATCGCCACCGTCGGCAGCTTGCGCTTCCAATGCGTCGAGTCGAGTCGCTTGGTCACCAGCCGGATCGCCTCGACGTCGATACCGCGTTCGATGAGCTCCGCCGCGCTCCACCCGTGCAGGATCCAGTTGAGGATCTCGTCGGCCTTGGCGTACGAGACACCGAAGTCGCCTTCGTCCGTCTGGCCTTGCACCAGGTCCGCGCTCGCAGGCTTCTCGATGATCTCACGCGGCACGTGCAAGTGCCGCGCGAGCGCCCACACCTGCGTCTTGAACAGATCCCCGATCGGATTCACCGGCGGCGAGTCGTCGGCATGCCACGTGAAGTAGCCCAACAGCCGTTCGCTCTTGTTGCCCGTGCCGAGCGGCAGCGCACGATGCTTCGCCGAGAGGTCGAACAGCGCGATCATGCGCGTGCGCGCCATCACGTTGCCGCGGCGCGGGGCATCGGCATCGGGTTCGAGGGCGAGGTAGCCGTCCACCGCGCCGCTGATCTCCAGCGTGCGGGACTCGATGCCGAGTTGGTCGATCACCAGCTGCGCGTGTGCGAGCGAGTCCGCGCTCGACGTGCGATAGGGCATCCGCACCGCGATCACGTTCTCCTTGCCAAGCGCCCGCGTCGCGAGTGCCGCGACGACCGCAGAGTCCACGCCGCCCGAGAGTCCGAGGATGGCTTTGGAGAATCCCCGCCGCGAGAACTCGTCGCGCAGGAAGGCCGCGAGCCAGCGCTCGACGAGGGCGGCGTCGATCTCCAGTGACGGCGGTACGCCCCGCGCGACCGTGCCGCCCGAGACCACCGTCAACGTCTCGCGCACGATCGCGATGGGATCCTCGGCGGGAGCACCGCGCGGCACCAGACGCAGTGTCGGTGCGGCGCGCGGCGACTCCGTTGTCGAATCCGCGGCATCCATCGGCGCGACCGCGCCGATGCCCAGCGCCCGGTCGAGTTCGGTGCGCAGAAAGGGCAGGGCGGCACGCAGATCCGAGAGCATCGGCAGGTCGGCGCGCACGCGGGAGACATCGGCGAGGTCGATCGATGCGGTGAGCAGCGCTTCGTCGAACACCGGCGCGCGCAGGCGCACGTCACCCCGTGGGCCGGCGATCATGGAGCCACCTTGGAACATGCGCCCGCCTTCGCTGCCCACGAGGTTCGCCAGCACACAGAACACGCCCTGCTCCTCGGCGATGTCGCGCACCAAGCGCTCCCAGCGTTCCACGCTGCCCGGCCCGGGCACCTGATCGCCGCGCGGGACGGCCCCACGTGCTGGCGCTGCGGCGATCACCACGACGACCTGCGCACCGTCGAGTGCCGCGATCGTGCCGGAGAGCGAATGCCAGGCGTCCTCGCACACCAGCATCGCCGCGCGGCCCCACGAGGTGTCGAACGCGCGGATGCCGTAGCCGCGCTCCACGAAGCGCTCCTCGTCGAACAACGAGTAGGTCGGCAGGAAGTTCTTCCGATGGATGTGCACGATGCGCGCCGCGCCGTCGCCCAGGGCGATGCAGGCGGCGCTGTTGTGCAGATTGCCCTCGAACGACTCGTAGAACCCGAGGATCACGTCCATCCGCGTGCCCGGCGGGACCGCCACGTCGAACCGACGCGAGAGCTCGTGCAGCAGGGCCTCGGCCGTCAGCGCCACGTCGCGCACCCCGCCCTCGAGGAAGTAGCCCGAGAGGATGGTCTCGGCGAAGACCACCAACTGCGGCTTGGGGTCGAGCGCGGCGGCCTGAGCCAGCAGCCCGCCGATGCGGTCGAGGTTCCCGGCGAGGTCACCCTTCCGAGGACGGAACTGCGGGATGGCGAGCGTGAGCATGCTCGAAACGTGCGACAGCGAGGCGCGGAACGGTACTGGGCACGCGGTGGCGGTGTAGAATTCCTCCTGTGCATACCGTTGCGAAAGTCGTACTCACGTTCCCGCTCGTGTTCCTCGGCCTGCCCATCGCAGCGCAGCAGCCTGCGCCGCCGGCGGCCACCGAGGACGCGTGGCGCATCGTGCGCCCGCCGCAGAGTTCTCTGGTCCTCGCCCGCGACGGATCGTTGATCGGTGAGATCGGCAAGGAATGGCGCACCAACGTCGCCATCGCGACGCTGCCGAAGTACGTCCCGCAGGCCTTCGTGTCCGTTGAGGACCGCCGGTTCTATGAGCACGACGGTGTCGATCTCGTCGGCATCGCGTCAGCGATCAAGGACAACATCCTCGGCGGCAGTCGCGGGGCGAGCACCATCACGCAGCAGTTGGTCGGCAACATGCATCCCGACATCATCGATCGCCGCGACCGCTCGCTCTCGCGCAAACTGCGCGAGCAGTCAGCAGCACGCGAGATGGAGAAGCACTACACCAAGGCCCAGATCCTCGAGGCCTATCTCAATCAGATCAGCTTCGGTCGCGGCTACTTCGGCATCGAGTCGGCGGCTCGGCACTACTTCGGCAAGCCGGCCGCGCGCTTGAGCATCGCCGAGGCGGCCTCCCTCGCGGCGCTGCCGAAGGGACCCGCCATCTACGATCCCGTACGCTTCCCCGATCGCAACCGCAACCGACGCGATGCGATCATCGGGTTGATGCAAGAACAGGGATTCATCACCGCGGAGCAGGCGAAGGCCGCGCGGAAGGAGCCGCTGAAGACCGCGCCCGAGATGGGGATGTCCGTGGCAGCGCCGTACTTCGTCGATGCCGTGCGCGGGCAACTCGAGCGCGCCGGTGTGCCGGTCGGCAACGGCGGTTACACCGTCATCACCACGCTCGATCCCGCGCTGCAGCGTCAAGCGACCACGGCGCTGATCGATGGCACGGCGGCCGTGGAAGCGCGCGCCGGGTATCGCCACGAGACCTTCGCCAAGAAGAAGCGCGGCTCCACCGACTACTTGCAGGGCGCGATCGTCTCCATGGACCCGGCTTCCGGCGACGTGCGGGCGCTCGTCGGCGGACGGAACTACCAGGAGTCGCAGTTCAACCGAGCGACGAATGCGGTGCGCCAGCCCGGCTCCACGTTCAAGCCGATCGTGTACGCCCGAGCCCTGATGGACTCACTACCGCCCAATGCGCGCGTCGCCGACGAGCCGTTGGAGATCGCATACGATGCCACCGTGTACCGCCCGCGCAACGCGGACGGCGAGTTCCTCGGACCGCTCACGCTGCGCGAGGCACTCGCGCGCTCGCGCAACCCCGTGGCGGTGCAGCTCTGGGAGAGATACGGCGCCGACTCGGTGATCGCGTTGGCCCAGCGCATGGGATTGAGCTCGCCCATCGCACCGTATCCGTCGAGCGCGATCGGGGCGTCGGTGGTGCGTCCGATCGACCTCGTAGCGGCGTTCACGGCGTTCGCCAACCTCGGTGCGCCGGTGGAGCCGCGCTTCGTGCTCAGTGCGTTCGATGCCACCGGGCGCGCCGTGTTCGGGCAGCCGGTGCGCACGCTGCCCGTCGCGATGGACAGTGCCGTCGCCTACGTGACACTGGCGCTCATGCGCGAGGCGGTCGAGTCCGGCACGGCGACCTCGGTGCGGCGGTATCTGCCAGCCTCGATCCCCGTTGCGGGGAAGACCGGCACCACCGATGACAACTCGGACGTGTGGTTCATCGGAGTGACGCCGCAACTCGTCACCGGTGTGTGGTTGGGCTTCGATCGACCCAAGAGCATCGCGTCGGGTGCGGCGGGCGGTACGTTCGCGGCGCCGATCTTCGGCCAGATGATGGCGCGCTGGGGCGGTCTGACCGCGCAGCCGTGGATGGCGCCGTCCAACGTCGTGGTCGTCGAGCTGGACAGGATCACCGGCGACATCGCCGAGGACTCGTTGCCGGCGGATCGCCGATATACCGAGTACTTCATCGCAGGTACGGAGCCTGCGGCCCTGCGGATCGATGCGCGGCGCCTGTTCCGGCATGGACCGCTCATCGGCTTCTAGCGGTACAACTGTGACGTAGGTCCCCTGTCACTCGCCATATAGAGGCTAGTTTTCGTGGTGCGAGGTCTGTCCCCGAGGAGGTCGGTCATGCGGTTCGTCATGCTGTTGTCTGCGACGCTTGCGCTCGCGGCGTGCGGTTCGAAATCGAAGCCGGCGGCAGGCGCCGGTGCCGACTCCGCGTCGGCGGTCCCGACGTCCTCCGGGGCTTCGTCGAGTCCGACCGACTCGGCGCGTCCGGACTCCATGCCACCGTCGCCGGGTGCGCCATCCTCACCGGCGCCCGACACCGCCACGAAGGCCGCCAGCCAGCCTGGCACCATGGCCGCGAGCAAAGCCGGAGCATCCACGAAGGCGACCGCTCCGGGCGGCATCATCGGTCGCGACTCGGCGTTCGGGCCCATCGGCACGGTCGACGAGAAGGGAAACATCACTCCGATCAAGACGAAAAAGCCCTGAGCGCAAGCGATTGCGCGCCGTGCCTCTCCCTCTCGCCTGAGTCCCCGTGTCGATACCCCGCCGCCTTTCCGTCCTCCTGCTTTCGGTCGCGCTGCTCTCCTGCGGCGGCGGGTCCGAGGGGCCCGTTGTCCCGGTCGTGGACGTACCGGGCTTCCAGATCCAGATCGTCTATGTCGGTGCGACACCGGCTCCGGCGATCGTGCAGTCGTTCACCAGCGCCGCGTCGCGGATCCAAAGCGCTATCACCGGCGACCTGTCGTCGGTCCGCGTCGGGACCACGAGCACACCGTTCGAGGTCTCGGCCTGTGTCGAGCCCGCCACGACGTTCGACGAAGCGGAGCCGGTGAATCAGGTGTTCGATGACCTCGTGATCTATGTGAAGGTCGAGGCGATCGATGGCGTGGGCCAGGTACTCGGCTCTGCGGGGCCGTGCCTCACACGAACGATCACGGGCCACACCGCGCTCGGCGTCATGCGATTCGATTCGGCGGACCTGCAGAACTTGTCGAACAACGGCCGTTTGGGCGCCGTCGTGCTGCACGAGATGCTGCACGTCGTTGGCGTGGGAACGTTGTGGCAGTCCAAGGGGATCCTCGCGGATTCCTCGACTCCGAGCGTCCGGGTGACGGGACCGCTTGCCGTCGCGGCGTGTGTGACCGACCACGCCGGTGGCTCGGTGTGCACCGGCAATGCGGTACCGGCGGAGAACTGCCTTGACCTCAGCCCGTCGGTGACCTGCGGCGTGGGCACGCGGAACTCGCATTGGAAGGAGAGCGTCTTCCAGACCGAGCTCATGACCGGCTACGCCGGCGCGACGAACCCGCTGTCGAAGATGACCCTCCAGAACCTCGCGGATATGGGGTATGTCGTCGACGTCGGCGCCGCCGACGCGTACACCGTTCCGACGGTGACGGCCATGCGAGAGCTCCGCGCCGACGACGATATGGCGTCCGGGGTGGCGCTGCCCGAGCCGACGCGGCCGCGCTTCAGTGTCGACCCAAGCGGCGTCGTGCGGCGCCTGCCGCGCTGAGGGCGGCCGCTAGCGCCTCGACCCCGTCCAGATCGCGATCAACCCGCAGCCCTGCGCCATCCGAGCCCCAGCGACCCGCTGCAGCTCGACCGGGACCGCAGCGGCGCTGCCGTAGATCTCGATCGCCATCACCGAGGGCGCGGTGATCAGCTCGTCGATCGCGGCGAGGGATGAGATCGGCGGGGGGTTGGGGTTCCCCACGGCCTCCTCCAACGTCCCCGACAAGCGCTGGCCGTCGAGCAGGATGGTCATCGCACAGTTGATACCGCGTCCCATCAGGATCTGCTTGCCGCTCATCGGCGTGACCTTGACGAGGTTGTCCCCGGCGAGCACGTGCGTGAGCATGAACGGATTGCGTAGGTCGAGCTCCTCGGGCGTGATCATCCGCGCCGAGAATGCTCCCTTCTGCACGCGCTCCACGCGATCGTAGAAGCCGGTGCGTGCGAGCGGCGTATCCCGGCGACCGCGCACGTTCACCGGGTCGAGGGTGCGCGCGAGCGGGATGAGATCCGCGATGAAATACGGGGAGTCCGCCTTCTTCTTCACCCAGCCGGTGAACGGCTCGAAGCCGATGCGACGGGCCTGGATGTTCAGCGAGTCCTTCGTCTTGACGTTGAACACGGCTCGACCGGAATCGTCGGCGACGCGAATCGCACCGTTGACGATCTGCACGAACGCGAATGGGATGGCATTGCCGCGGACATCGGTCACCTGGACCGTCACGCGGTCGGACTGCGCCGTGAGCGGGCTGCTGACGGCGCCGAGCAGCACCGCGCTGATGGTGAGGGCGGGAAGGCGTAACAAACGAGTGGACAAAGGCGATCTCGGTCAGAATGGGGTCGGGGGGCGCCACGCGGCGCCCCCCGAATATTACGCCACCACGGCCAGAGGTTCCCCGCTGGCCTTCGTCGGCTCCGGGAGGAGAGCCAAGACCAGCACCTCCTCGAGCGACTCGACGAAGTGGAATCGCAGCTTGCCCCGCGCTTCGTCCGGCACGTCCTCCACATCCGCCTCGTTGTCCTTCGGCAGGATGACATCGGTGATGCCGGCCCGGAGCGCGCCGAGGACCTTCTCCTTTACGCCCCCGATGGGCAGCACCCGTCCGCGCAGGGTGATCTCGCCGGTCATCGCGATGTCCTTGCGCACGGGCCGTCCGCTCAACTCGCTGGCCAACGCGGTCGAGATGGCCACACCTGCCGAAGGTCCGTCCTTGGGAATCGCGCCAGCCGGCACATGGATGTGCGTCTCCACCGTACCGAGGCGTGACCGCGGGATGCCCAAGCGTTCGGCGTTCTTCGTGACATAGGTGAACGCCGCACGCGCCGACTCCTTCATCACGTCACCGAGCTGCCCGGTGAGGATGAGCGCGACCGGCGCGCCTCCGCCATTGCCATCGGACGGGTTCGGCGTGGTGAGCGGGCGCACCGATGCTTCGACGAACATGATGTCACCGCCCATCGGCGTGTAGTACATGCCGGTGGCGATGCCCACTTCATGCGCGATGTTGGCCTTCTCGGGGTGTACCTTGGGCCGACCGAGGAGTTCGCGCACCTCTTCGGCCGTGAGCACGCCGTCCGCTGAGGGGTCCTCGCCGCTCTTGGTGGCGATGCGACGCGCCACCTTGCGCGCCACCTTGCCCACCTCGCGCTCCAACTGCCGCACGCCGCTCTCGCGGGTGTACTTGGTCACCAGCGATGCGATGGCTTCATCGGTGAACGAGATCGCCTTGCCGCCGAGCCCGTTCTCCTCGAGCTGGCGCGGGATCAGGTATTTCTTGGCGATCTCCGCCTTCTCGCGCTCGGTGTAGCCGGCGAACTCCACGACCTCCATGCGATCGAGCAGCGGGCCGGGGATGTTCTGGATGAAGTTCGCGGTGGCGATGAACAACACCTCGCTCAGGTCGTACGGCACACCCAGGTAGTGGTCGGTGAACGAATCGTTCTGCGCGGGGTCGAGCACTTCCAGCAACGCGCTCGACGGATCGCCCTGGAACGACGACCCGAGCTTGTCCACCTCGTCGAGCAGGAAGACAGGATTCTTGGTACCGGCCTGCTTCATCCCCTGGATGATGCGACCGGGCATCGCACCCACGTAGGTCCGTCGATGGCCGCGGATGTCCGCTTCGTCGCGCGCGCCGCCGAGGGCGACGCGCACGTACTCGCGCCCGAGTGAGCGGGCGATGGACTTGGCGATGGACGTCTTGCCCACGCCCGGCGGACCCGTGAAGAGCAGGATCGGCCCCTTGGCCATGGCACGCGCCTTGGCCTCACGCTTGTCGGTGATGGCGCGGTCCTTGTCGTCGCTGTTCGACTTCTTGGGCGCGGCGGTGGCCGTCGCGTCCTCCTTGGGCTCCTTGAGCTTCGCCACCGGGAACTCGCCCGTGCGGTCCATCTCCTCCGAGAGCTGCTGCGCCCGGAGCTGACGTACCGCCAGGAACTCGAGTACTCGGTCCTTCACGTCCTTCAGGCCGTAGTGATCGTCGTCGAGGACGGTGATGGCGTGCTTCAGGTCGAGCTGGTCGTCGGAGCGCTTGTCCCACGGCAACTCGGCGATCCACTCGAGGTACGTTCGGATGACCTGCGCTTCCATCGACTCGCGACCGGCGCGCTCCAACCGCCCGAGCTCGCGCTCCACCTCGGTGCGCGCCTCCTTCGGGAGCGTGAGCTTGTTGAGCTTCTCGCGGAGCTCATCGATCTCCTTCGACTGATCGTCGTCCCCGAGCTCCTTCTGGATGGCCTTCATCTGCTCGCGGAGGAACATCTCGCGCTGACGCTCGCCGAGTTCCTCCTGCACCTGCGACTTGATCTCCTCCTGGGCTTCGAGGAGCGAGATCTGTCGCTGTACGTGGACCAGCACCTTGCGCAGGCGCTCCTCGACCGAGAGCGTCTCGAGCAGCCCCTGCTTCTCCGGCACCGAGAGTTCGATGTAGCCGGCCACGAGGTCCGAGAACTTGCCCGGTTCGGTGACCGAGTCGAGGACCTGGTGCACGACTTCCTCGGGCAGGCCGCGGCGCTCGCCGAGTTCGGCGGCACGCTCGCGGATCTCCTTGTGGAGGGCGGTGAACGCGGCGTCGCGGTCGTCAAGCGGTGACATCTCCTCCACCGGCATGACGACGGCGGAGAGAAAGCCTTCGGTGGTCGTGTATTGGAGCGAGGTCGCGCGCTGTTCGCCGTGCAACAAGAGCTGCACGCCACCCAGCCCGCGCTGGATCTGGCCGATGCGGGCGATGACACCCATCGAGTAGAGGATCTCCGGCGCGGGCTCCTCGGCGTTGTCGCGCTGCGCGACGGCGAAGACGAGGCGGTCGCCCTTCAATGCCGACTCGATGGCACGCAGGGTTCCCGGTCGCCCGGCCGCGATGGGCGCGGTGAGGCCTGGGAAGATGACCGTTCCCCGCAGGGGGAGGACCGGAAGGGTCTGACGCGTGCTCATGGGGTATTGGAGTCCGTTCGGGGCTCAGGATGGACGTGCGGATACGTCCCGAAAGGGGGCAAGGAGCGTTCCGCCCTGACTTACGACATAGTGGCGGGGATTGCAACTTTCCACCGTCGGCCTGACGTAGTGACTGCCAAGGCGGCGACAGTCGGACCTCGGTTCCTATGTGGTGCGACGTCGTGCAAGGTGATATCCTTGTCCAGTCCGCCACCCTCAAGATCCCCTAGTGAGCGACATCCCGATCAGTCAATCGGACGCCGAGCTGCGCTCGCACGTCATGCGTGTGCTCGAGACCCAATACGAGGTCGAGAAGGAGATCGGCCGCGGGGGCATGGGGATCGTGTACAAGGGACGCGACAAACGTCTCAAGCGACCGGTCGCCATCAAGCTCCTGCCGCCCGAGCTCGCGTTCCGCTCGGAGATCCGCCAGCGCTTCCTGCGCGAGGCGGAGATGGCCGCCCAGCTGTCGCATCCGCATATCGTCCCGATCTATTCGGTCGATGAACGCGAAGGCCTCGTGTACTTCGTGATGGCGCTCGTCGAAGGCGAGAACCTCGGCACGCGCATCCAGCGGCAGGGGCCGATCGCGCCGGACGACGCGCGGCGCATCCTGCGCGAGGTGGGCGATGCCCTCGCGTATGCGCACTCGCAGAACACCGTGCACCGCGACATCAAGCCTGACAACATCCTGCTCGATGCACAGACCGGCCGCGCGATGGTGACCGACTTCGGCATCGCCCGTGCCGTCAGCGAGGGCGCCGAACAGAAGCTCACGGGCACCGGCATCGCCATCGGCACGCCGGCGTTCATGAGCCCCGAGCAGTCCGCGGGTGATCGCGACATCGACGGCCGCACGGATCTGTACTCGCTCGGCATCGTCGCGTATCAGATGCTCTGCGGCGACCTGCCGTTCAACGCGACGAGCACGCCGGCGCTCCTCGTGAAGCATCTGAGCGAGCGGCCGACGCCGATCGAACAGCGAGCCAGCGTCCCGCCGGACCTCGCGCGCGCGGTGATGCTCTGCCTCGAGAAGAATCCCAAGGACCGCTTCGCGAGCGCCAGGGATTTCGTGCGCGCGCTGGAGACGGGGCAGGTACCCAATCTGCCCAGCCGCGCCGGCTCGGCGTACCCGCAAGCGGCACCGAGTTGGCAGCCGGCGCCCGTCATGGGCGGCGGCTACGTGAGCGAGAGCGAACCGACGCCGGAGGAGATGGTCCGCTGGAACGAGAAGAGCGTGGTGGAGTTCCGCCGCAATCTCTCGCCGTTCCTCTTCGTGTCGTTCGCGTTCATCATCGTCGATTTCATCGGTGGACCGAATCTCCTGTTCGTCTCCGCGTTCTGGGCCATCAGCATCGCGTACAAGTACGCGAAGCTCTGGAGTGACGGCTACGACTGGCGCGACGTGTTCAAGCAGCCGCGCGACCGCATGATCGTCGACGTCGCAGCGGAGACGATCGACGACGCGAAGGCGATCTGGGATCCCGCCAAGCGTGCCGAGGTGCGCGAGCGCACGCGGCGCCGGCGCTTGAGCTCCGGTACCGGCAGTGTGCCGATCCCCGGTGCGGATGCGGCGGAGCAGGTCGCGGCGGCGAGTGGACCGCACGCGGTGGTGGTGCGGCAAGCGCGTGTGGACCGCGAGGAGATCACGCGCCTCGTGAACGAGCTGCCCAAGGCGGAACGAGACCGGCTCCCCGAGGTGGTGCCGAGCGCACGCCGCTTGTACGAGACCATCGTCGCGATCACGAACGCGCTCCTGCTCGTCGACCGTGAGGTCGGTACGACGAGCGCGGAAGCGATCGACAAGGAGATCGCCGTGCTGGAGTCGCAGGCGAATCCACTGGATACGGCTGCGAGCGAGTCGCGGGTCCGCCGCCTCGCGATCCTCAAGCGCAGCCGGCGTGGCGTCGCCGAGGCGCAGCGCAAGCGCGGCGAGTACGCCGCCAAGCTCGACGAGTGTTCGATCGCGCTCAAGAACATGAAGCTCGATGTGCTGCGCCTGAAGGCCGGCACCGAGAGCTGGCAGCGTGTCACCTCGGTCGCCGAACAGGCGATGCAGCTCGCGCGTGATGTCGACAGTGCCGTGTACGTCGGCGATGAGATGGCACGCATCGGGCGCCCCGCCGCTCGTGGCTGAGGACGCGCTCCGCGAGCGCTGCGCCACCGCCGTCGCCGGCCTCTACGAGATCGAAGCGGAGATCGGGCGCGGCGGGATGGCCGTCGTGTATCGCGCGCGCGACACGCGGCTCCGTCGCAAGGTCGCGCTGAAGGTGCTGCCGCCGGAGCTCGCGTTCCGGCAGGAAGTGAAGTCGCGCTTCCTCCGCGAGGCAGAGATGTCGGCGCGGCTCTCGCATCCGCACATCGTGCCGATCTACTCGGTGGATGAGTCGGATGGACTCGTCTACTTCGCGATGGGCCTCGTCGAGGGCGAATCACTCGCCTCGCGGCTCGCGCGCGAGCCGCGCCCGCCGGTCGAGTACGTCCGCCGCATCCTCACCGAAGTCGCCGACGCGCTGCACTACGCGCATCAGCACGGCGTCGTGCACCGGGACATCAAGCCCGACAACATCCTGCTCGACGGGGCCTCGGGCCGCGCTGTGGTGACGGACTTCGGCATCGCGCGCGCCGCCGAGGGTGACCAGCGGTTGACCGTCACCGGGATCGCAGTGGGCACGCCGGCGTACATGAGCCCCGAGCAGGCCATGGGCGAGCGCGAGGTCGACGGGCGCGCCGACATCTACGCGCTCGGCATCGTGGGGTACCAGATGCTGGCCGGGGAGTTGCCGTTCCAGGCGACCAACACGCCGGCGATGCTCATGAAGCACCTCAGCGAGCGGCCTCGTCCGCTCGCACAGTTGCGTCCGGACCTGCCGCAGAACCTCGTGCAGGCGATCGACCGTGCGCTCGCGAAGGGTCGCGACGAGCGCTGGGCGGATGCTGCGGCGTTCGCGGCGGCCGTGGCGGTGGATGCGCCCATCGTCGCGCTTGCTGCCTCTCGGCCCACGCCGCGACACAGCCACCCCGCGACCGTCGGGACCATCAAAGGACACCGCAGCGAGGAGATCGACGCGATCGAGCGCCTGCAGCGTGACACGCCGCTGCCGGCGCCGCCGTTCCCGCCGTTGCCACGCGACTGGATGTTCGATCCCACCACGCGCGAGCATGGCCGCGAGGTCCTCCGGCGGTGGCGCGACGAACAGCGGCGCTGGCGCGATCAGGTCCGCGTAGGGGCCTCGGCCGGACCGCCGCTGGCGCTGCGTGAGGCGGCCGTCGCGATGCAGGAGTACGAACTCGCGCGTCGCACGCCCGAGGAGCGCATCGCCGGGGTGCGGCGGCGGATCGTCGGCACGGTGGGCACCGTGGGATTCCTCGCGGTGATCAACCTCATGTTCTCGCCGCAGTTCCCCTGGGTCATCTTCCCGGCGCTCGGCATGAGCCTCGGGATCTTCAAGCGGTTGAGCGACCTGTGGGCGGACGGCATCCCACTCCGCGCGGTCTTCCGCCGCCCCGATCGCTCGGCAGGGCTCTCTTCGGGTGCGCCGGCGCCGCGCCTCTCCTCCGGAGCGCTCGCCTCCACCGCGACCGCCGTGGAACGCCTGCTCGACAACGTGCCGCGGGAGATCCTGCAGGGGCCGCACGGCTCGAAGCTCCGTGATGCGTTCGCGGCACACGCGCAGATCCGCGCGGTGCTTGAGCGCCTACCGGAGAGCGAGAAGGCTCTGCTACCCGACATCGCGCCCACGGTGGAGTCGTTGGTCGAACGGGTGCGCACGCTCGCGGGCGCGCTGCACTCGCTCGACAGCGAGACCTCGCCCGATGTCGTGGTGAAGTTGCGAGCCCGCGTGGCCGAGGTGGAGGCGCTGCCGGCCGACGCGCCGGAACGCGAACGGCGGCTCGAACTCCTCCAGCGGCAGGAACGCACGCTCGGGGAGTTGGGAGAGCGACGGAGTGCGCTCGCGCACCAGCTGGAGAACGCGCTGTTGGTGCTCGAGTCGATGAAGCTCGACCTCATGCGCCTGCGCAGTTCGGGTCTGGAGTCGCGACTCGCCGACAGCGGAGCGGGGACGCAGGAGATGCGCGCCATCGCCCGCGACGTGCAGCGAGCGGCAGATGCGATGGAGGAGACGCGGAAGGAGTTCTGACGCGGCGCGCGTTCTGTACGCGCGGCGCGCACGGCGGTCGGTGACTCAGCGGCAGAGGAGCTCGGTGAGCCGCGTGATGACACGATCCGGAGCGTCCTCGGGCAAGAAGTGTCCGGCGCCCGCGATGACGTCGAGCGTGGACCCGGGAATCGCCCGGTGCAGTCGCTCCGCGAGAGCGCACGGATAGAACGTGTCATCGGCGCCCCAGAGGATCGCCGTGGGGATGTTCAGCGACGCGAGTCGCGGACTGAGTGTGGCGGTGATGTCGTCGTCGAGGCGTACGAGATGCGTGATGAGTGCATCGCGACCGGCGCTGGTGGTGAAGGGCTGGAGTCCCGCGTCCAGTGTGAGCCGACTGCGCTCCGGGACCGCGAAGCCACGGATGACCGAGCCGTGAACGAGGCCGGCGAGCAGTGTCGGCGGCAGCCGGCGCGCGATGGGGCCGAGGAGTCTGGTCAGGCGCGCGAGTCGATCGAGCCGCCTGGGCGAGACACCGAACGCGGGGGTGTCGAGAAGGGCGAGATGTGAGACCCGCGTCGGTGCGTCCACGGCGAGGGCCTGCGCGACGGCGCCTCCGACTCCGTGTCCGACGACGGCGGCCCGATCGATGTGCAGGTCATCGAGGAGCGCGAGGACTGCGGCGGCGAGCGCGGGGCAGTCCGGGGCGGGGCACGGTTCAGAGCGCCCGTAGCCCGGCAGATCGCAGACGACGAGCCGATGGTGTTCGGGGAAGTCGCGTGTGACGGTATGCCAGAGACGACTGGCGACGGGGAACCCGTGGAGGAACACCACCGGAACCGCTGTCCCGCGGGAGCCCGCCGCGTAGTAGTAGAGGCGTCGGCCCCCGATATCAACGAACTCACCTCGCATCGCGGGGAATCTGGCGCTTTTGTCATAAAATGGTATCCTTAGCGTTCCCGTGGGGTAGAAGTGTGGCCGCGGCTTCCCATCCCGTTGATTGGCAACGCATTAGACACGGAATCTCTCGTTGACTATTCCCGTCGTTACGCCCGTCTCGATCTTTGCACCGCCGCCACCGCCCCCGCCGGCGGTGACGTTTCCGCTCGGATGGTTGCTTGATCACGCGGCAGCACCAATCCAGTATCGCGCCATCATCGATGTAGCGAAGCTTGGATCAAGGGTCGGTCCCGCCGTGCTCAACCTGCCTTACACGGACCGGCAGGCGCTCACGCTGGCCTGCCAGGCCGCGATTGACGGCGTGTGGAATGCGTCGATGCTGTCCATTCCGTCGCAGCGCGCCGAGCACTACGAGGGCGTCGGGACCATCCCGGCGTTCCGGCGACTGACCGAATGCGGATGGGACAAGGACGCGCCGCCGCTCGTGCACACGCGTCGCGTGCTGTTCCGCTTGCTCGCGGAGGACATGGACCGCTCGCAGCTCTACGAGTTCCTGCCCACCAAGAAGGTCGAGTACGAGTTCGCGCTGTTGCAGCGCCGGACGCTGCGTGAGTCCGCCGGTGCGGCGCTCGCCGGCGCGGGCTTTGAAGGCGATCCTCGGCTGCGCGGATTGGCGCGTCGCGCGCTGGACCGGGTCGCGGAGTTCCTGCGCTCGCCGCTCGCGGAAAAGCCTTGGATCCGCGTGGGCAACAAGCAGGTCCTGCATCCTGAAGCGCATCCGCCCACGATCCAGACGCTGCACCTCCTCGCCCACATGCCGCTGTTCCAGAGCGAGCACTTCGAGGCGATGGAGCTGCTGTACGAGTACCTCACGCGCCCACTCCCACGGCAGGAGTCGGTCCAGCAGGTGGGCACCCAGCTGCTCAACATGCCGAACCTCGTGCTCGGCGATCTGCTGCCGCATCGCAACGCGGTCGAGGCGGACGTGCCGTTCGCGCTCGCATGGCTCGAGTTGATGGCGCGGCTCGGCTTCCTTCGTCGCAATGAGAACTGGACGAAGATGTACGAGCGCTTCGTCGATGATTGTGGACGCGACGGCGTGTGGCACCCGCACAAGGGGCTCGCGATGCCGAAGAGCACCGATCCGTACGTGTGGCCCATGTATCCGCTCGAGTCGGTGCACGGCGGAGATGAGCGGTGGAGCGATGTCACGTTCCGGATCGGACTCATCGGACGCCTCTCGGGACGACCGATCGACCTGATCTAGGCGCGTCGGGCACTGGAGCGGCTCTCACTCGATCAATGGTTCCCCGCCGGTGTGGCGGGGATCGCCGTGCAGCGCCTCGCGTTGCGCTCGGGGATCACGCTGCGCGCGCTCACCGCAGGCCCGGCCGACGCCCCATCCATCGTCCTGTTGCACGGCTGGGGCGTGAGCTCGTATCTCTGGCGGCACAACATCCTGCCGCTCGCTGCCGCCGGGTATCGCGTGACGTCGCTCGACCTGCCGGGGCACGGAGCCTCGGATGCACCGGGAAGCGCAGGAGCGTACACGCTCGATCGGTTCGTGGAGCACCTCGAGGCGGCCTTCGACGCGCTCGGGATCACGCGGACCGCGCTCGCGGCGCAGTCGATGGCGGGAAAGGTCGCGCTGGAGTTGGCACGGCGCTCTCCCGCGCGCATCCGCTCGCTGCTCCTCTTCGGCCCGGTCGGCTTCGGCCTCATTCCCCCGTGGCGGGCACTCGCGCCGTTGGTGCCGCTGCTCCCCGGCAGTGTTCCATCGCTCCTCGTGCCCCGCCGAGTGGTGGAGCTCGTGCAGCATCGCGTCTACGGCAAGCTGGGTTGGTTCTCCGCTCGTGACGTGGACGAGTATTGGGCGCCGACGCAGAACCCCGACGTGGTGCGCGCGCAACTGCAGATGCTCAAGGAGTTCGACTGGAGTCCCTGGGAGCTGGCCGCACTCATGGACTGCTCGGTGCCGACGCAGGTGGTGTTCGGGACGCGCGATCGCACTGTACGTCCGACGCATGCGGCACCGCTCGCGGCGGCACTGCCGCAGGGTCGGCTCACGTGGATCCAGGACGGCGGGCACGTGGTGATGGAGGAGGTGCCGGAGCGCACCAACGCCCTCATCCTCGGCGCGCTCGCAGGGGTTCCGCTAGATTGAGGGCAATGACACGAAAGAAGAAGGGCGCCGCGGATGCGCCCGAGCAGACGCCACCACCGCCGTCGGACGCGGTCCCCGCCCAGACTCTCGCGCAGGCCGAAGCGAGCACCTCCGACATCACGTTCGCCGATCTCGGGCTCTCTGGCCCGATGCTCGACTCGCTCGCTCGGGCGGGATACACGAAGCCCACGCCCATCCAGTCGCAGGCCGTCCCACTCGCGCTGAAGGGACGCGATCTCATGGGACTCGCGCAGACCGGCACCGGCAAGACCGCGGCCTTCACCATCCCGATCATCGAGCGCTTGATGGGCGGGCCCAAACGCACCCGCGCCCTGATCCTCACGCCCACGCGCGAACTCTGCCAGCAGGTCGAGGAGAGTTTCCGGAAGTACGGCAGCGGCACGGGGCTCGAAGTCATCTCGGTGTATGGCGGCGTGGGCTATGACACCCAGATCACCGCATTGCGCGCCGGCGTCGACGTGATCGTCGCCACGCCGGGCCGGCTGATCGACCATCTCGAGAAGCAGAACGTGGTGTTCGACGAACTCGAGGTACTGGTGCTCGACGAGGCCGACCGCATGCTCGACATGGGATTCGCGCCGCAGATCAATCGCATCGTCGCGCAGATCCATCCGTACCGGCAGACGCTGCTGTTCTCGGCGACGATGCCGCCGGAGGTCGAAGCGCTGGCCCGCAAGTACCTGCGCAAGCCGACGGTGGTGCAGGTGGGGCGCCGCTCCGCGGCGGCGACCACCGTGCGGCACTTCGTGTACCCGGTGCCGAAGCATCGCAAGGCGGAGTTGCTCACGCACCTGCTGCAGTCGCTCAAGCAGGAGGACTCCATCCTCGTGTTCACGCGGACCAAGCATGGGGCGGACAAGGTGGTGCGACATCTCGAGACGCACGGCTTCAAGGCCGACGGCTTGCACGCCGACAAGACGCAAGGCCAGCGCGAGCAGGCGCTGGCGCGCTTCAAGGCGGGCACGACGCGTCTGCTCGTGGCGACGGACATCGCGCAGCGCGGACTCGACATCTCGGGCATCTCGCACGTGGTGAACTACGACGTGCCGCAGCAGGCCGAGGACTACGTGCATCGCATCGGACGGACCGGACGCGCGGCGAAGGAAGGGGATGCGTTCACCTTCATGTGCGCGGACGAGATCGGCATGGTGCGGACGATCGAACGCGTGATCGGGCAGGAGATCCCGCGGATCTCGGTGACCGGATACGATTTCGGGACCTGACATGGCGCACGGCAGAGGCGACGTGCGTTCACCACGACCGTCGCATCCGTCCGAGGCGGCTGACCGTCACCGTTTCGGCCCGCTGGCCGATACTGACCACGATGGTGGAGTTGGCGATGCCGTGGCCGAGTCCGTTGGGTGCGTACGTGATGGTATCGCGACTCGCGCGCAGCGTGACGTGATTGATACCGCGCAGGTCGCGCTGGAGCAGGGTATCGGCGCCACTCTCCACACGCACGATGCCGGCGGGTTCGTCGACGACCAGCCGCGTGTATTGCGCGCGACGGATCGCGGCGGCACGGGCGAGGGTGAGGGCGCCGGCGACCTCGTGCGCCGCTTGGTCCACGCGAATGCCGTCGAACAGATACGAGAGTCGTGGGGCCGCGACCGCGACGAGCAGGGCAAGGAAGGTGCAGGTGACGACGAGTTCGGCGAGGGTGAGACCGGGGCGGGACAACGTGGCGCTCCGTGACGAGGAACCGTCACGTTGCGTAGATTGGCCCGGGCGACCGTACGCGAAACCTTGCACACCGGACCTTCTCATGCCGAAGCCCCGTCTCCTCCTGCTCGCCGCCACCGTGCTGGTGACCGCGAGCTGTTATCAGGACCCGAATGTGCAGCTCGACCAGATGCAGGAACAGCTCGATATCGCGAACACCATGACCGAACTCGCCAACCGTACCTCCGAACTCCAGCTCACGCTCGATTCGCTGCGACAAGTCGTGGCGAAACAGGATACGGTCATCTACAAGCTCGCGAACCTCGCGGGTGTGCCGTACACGCGCTGACCGTCGTCGCACCGATCTCCCCACCTCGTTCCTTCTCTCCCGTCTTCTCAGATGCGAATCGCCATTTCCACCGGCGGCGGTGATGCGCCGGGCCTCAATGCCGTCATCCGTGCCGCGACCCTCTCCGCCATCGCGCGCGGCTGGACGGTGCTCGGCATCAAGCGCGGGTACGCCGGACTGCTCGGTGACGACGAAGTCATCCCGCTCACGGCCGACACGGTGCGCGGGATCGCGCACTTGGGCGGCACGATCCTGCGGACGACCAACCGCGGGAACCCGTTCGCGTTCCCCAAGCAGCAGGCTGACGGGTCGTGGGTCGAAGTGGACCGCTCCGACGAGCTGATCGAGAATGCGCGCAACCTCGGCATCCAGGCCATGATCTCGATCGGTGGCGACGGATCGCTCGCCATCGCGCAGCGATTGGTGGAGAAGGGGATGCGCATCGTGGGTGTGCCGAAGACGATCGACAACGACGTCTCAGGCACGGTGACGACGTTCGGTTTCGATACCGCGGTCCAGACGGCGATCGAGGCGATCGACAAGTTGCACACCACCGCGGAGAGCCACGACCGAGTGATGGTCCTCGAAGTGATGGGGCGCGACGCGGGATTCATCGCACTGCACTCGGGGCTCTCGGGCACCGCGGACGTGGTGCTCATCCCCGAGATCCCGTGGCGGATCGACAACATCTGCCAGGCGGTGATGGACCGGGACCGCAGCGGACGGAAGTTCGCGATCGTCGTGGTGGCTGAGGGTGCGACAGATGAGAGCGGCGAGGCCTCGATCCTGGGCGAATCCCTGCCGGGGCAGGATCGTCGTGTGGGCGGCATCGCACAGCGGCTGGCGAAGGTGATCCAGGATCGCACCGGCAAGGAGTGCCGTTCGATGGTGCTCGGACATCTCCAGCGCGGTGGCATGCCGACGGGCTACGATCGGCTGTTGGCGACGCGGTTCGGTGGAGCCGCCACACAGGCCGTCGCCGACAGTAAATGGGGACATATGGTCGCATTGCAGACGCCGAACATCGTGACGGTGCCGATCACCGAAGCGTTGGCGGCGCCCAAGCGTGTGGACCCCAACCATGACGTCGTGCGCACGGCGCGAGCGGTCGGCATCTCCTTCGGTGACTGACGTGGCGCGACGAGTCACCGTCCCGCGTGGCCGGACTGAACGTCGCGACGCGATGGGGGTATCTTGTGTCATCCTCTCGTCGGTCCCGATGATGCGCCACGCCTTGATCCCCGCTGCTGTTGCTCTGCTGGTCGTCCCGACGACGGCGACGGCGCAAGTGCGTCCTGGCTCGCGGGATACTGTGCCCGCGGCGATGTTGCCGCCTGCCGGCAAGTGCCGGATCTGGATCACCGACGTGGCACCCGCCCAGCAGCCGGCGGCGACCGATTGTGCGACGGCACTGCGTCAGCGCAGCGCGAACAGCGTGATCCTCTACGGACCGCCGCTCAAGTCCGGGAGTGCGGGGCGCTTCGATCCCGCGGTGGGGCGCGAATCATCCGGTGCGCCTGGCACGCGCGAGTCCCGCGTCGCGGTGCCCAACGTGGGCGGCAAGTCGACGTCGCGCGATCAGGAACGCGATCTGAGATCCGACGCCGACAAACGCGCGGCGGCCCGTGCGGAGCGTGAGCGCGAGACCACCAAACCGGCGGCGAAGCCGGCGCCGGCCGGTACGCCGGCAGTGCGGGCCGAGAAGCCGCCGGAGAAGCTGCCGCCGACCGATCCTGCGAAGAAGAAGCCGGAGCTCCCGTAGCCCTCACGCCCGAGCCGGTACGCCCGGTCCGCGATCCGTACCTCCCGCCCGATCACGATGCGTTCGTACGTGGCGGCGGTGATCGTGGCCGCATCATCGTCATCGCGCCGACGCGTGCGGCCTGCGAGACGATCGAGCTGGGCTTCGGGCTCGACATCGAGACGCTGCTCTGGAAGACCCGTGGTGGCGATCTCACCGAACTCGCCGAACGGCTCGCGACCTCGACCGAGCGGCCGCGACAGGGTTTCGGCATCGTCGCCGGCACGGGTACGGGCAAGACGCTCGCAGTGAAGCCGATCGCGAAAGCACTGCTCGCCACCGACACCCTGCGCGTGGGTGTGGTGAACCGTGAACGCGAAGCGACACCCGAGACACCGAGCTGGAACGTCGTGATCGTCACCACCGGGATCGCGCGGCGATGGTTCCAGGACGGCGACATCCGGCCGCACGACACGCTCGTGGTCGACGAGATCCACCAGACGAGCGCCGAGTTGGAGCTGTGTCTCGCACTCGGGAAACGCACCGGCTGCCGATTCATATGGCTCTCGGCCACGGTCGATCCGGCGTTCTACTCCCGCTATCTGCACGCAGCGGAGGTGATCGAATCGAGTGCGTTCGATCCCACCAAGGCGGCGAAGGTAGAAGTGGAACGCAAGAAGCCGGTGTATTTCCTCGACGACCGCTTCCTGCAGAAGGCGATCAAGGAGAAGCGCGGCATCGGCGTGTTCCTGCCGACGCGCGCCGGCGTGGAGGAAGTCGCCTCCGATGTGGGCGCACGGTACCCGCGCATGCAGGTCGCGTTCTACCACGGTGGCGAACCGATCCGCGTGATCCGCCCCTTCCTGGAGGGAGAGGTGGAGAAGCCGTTCCTGCTCGCGATGACCGCTGCCGGCCAGAGTGCGCTCAACGTGCGCGGACTCGACACCGTGGTGATCGACGACACACGCTTCACCAACGTCGTCGAACACGGCCGCAACGTGCTCACGCGTCTGCACCTCGGTGCCAACGAGATCCTGCAGATGGCCGGGCGGGTGCATGGACGCGTGGCGGGCGGTCGCGTGTTCATCCTCAGCGATCGCGACATCCGGTTCGAGAAGCTCGAGCCCACGGCACCCGAGTTCCAGCTCGCCGGCGATTCCGAACGCGTCGCGCTCACCTGTGCCGCGCTCGGCGTGCGTGCGGACGAGCTCGATCTGCCGGTGGCGCTGGACCGCACGAGTTACCGCGCGGCGCTGGCGTTCCTCGAATCGCGCGGCATCGTGGAGCAGGGCAAACTCACCGCCTACGGCAAGTCGGTGGAGGCGATGCCGGTCGATCGTGCGTGGGCCGAGCTGCTCGTGCACTGCGACGACGAACTGCTGCCGTACGTGGCGGTGATGGCGAGCGTGGAGTCGTTGCACCGGATGACGAGGGAGGACCGCGAGTTGAGCGGACTCATCGTGCCGGGGAGCGACCATCTCTCCACCTACAACGTGTACGCTGAGGCGTACGAGAAGTGCGGCTTCCTCGGTGAGGTGTACGGACTGCCGCGGCAGTTGTTCGACCCGAGCATCGAACGCTGGGCCGAGGGACGCGGGGTGTTGGTGAAGGCGGTGGAAGACGCCGCACTGGCGATGGCGAGTATCTATCGTGCGGTGCGCCTGCCGCTGCCGACGAAGATGCCGCGCGTCTCGCCCGCGGTGGAGCGGAAGTGGGTCGAGTTGTTGGCGCGGATCCAGCCGTTCTCGTTGGTGATCGATGAGCAGACCGTCACCGGTGACGAAGCGCGGGTCTCCAAGACGAGCGTGTGCGGCAGCTGGGGTGTGATCGCGGGGACGTTGCGTTACTTCGCCGACAAGTTCGGCGTGCCGCGCGCGGCGATCGAGGGCACGCAGTTGCCGGCCGACCTGGTGCGGCGTTATGCGGAACGACATCCGCCGCGGCTGGTGTACGATCCCTCCAAGCGGGACCATCCGCTCGCGCTGGAGCGGAAACTGTCGTACTTCGGGTTCGAGCTGGAGTTCGAGCGCGAGGCGCTGCAAGACATCCCGGAGGAGCACCTCGCGCAGGCGCGGCAGGTGATCGCCGAGAGTCTGGCGAAGTTCGAGGCGCGGCACCATGCGGTCCCCCGCAACCGTCCCGCGATCGACGAGGTGCGCGAGGTGTATCGGCGCTCGGGTGGACGGACACCGCGGCTCGGGCTGCCGGAACTCACCGCGTGGTACGTGGAGCAACTGCGCGACGTGACCGACCTCCACGGGCTTCGCGCCGCATCGCTGCGGTTCGATCCCGACTCGTTCGTGCCCGCCGCAGAGCGAGCACGGTGGATGGCGCTGCCTGGCGCGGTGGAGCTGCGCGACCGCACCGTGGCGATGCACTACGAGGTGGAAGAACAGCCCGATGGTACCGTCCTCGGCGTCGTGCGCTTGCAGATGCCTGAGAAGCTCGCGCGCACGTTGGTCGAGGAAGAGCTGCCGGTGCTCGATCGTCCGTTGCGGTTCGTGGTGACGCGTGGCGCTCGAGGGACCGTGCGCGGAGCGACGTTGGCCGAGGTGCAGGAGGAGCTGCGGATGCCGTGGATGGACGATGAGCGTGAGCGTCGGCCGAAGAAGAAGCAGCATGGCCGCCCGCCCATCGACCCGCGCCGAGGCCGTCGCCGCCGCTGAACAGTTGCGGTTTAGTACTTTGGGTACACTTTTCGGGACCGCAGAGCGGATTTCGCTCGCGGTCCTAATTCTTGTTCAACCTTTAACTGTTTGATTTTTAACGCTTTAGAAGACAGTTGGAAGAAGAATTTGGAGTTTGGACTCACCAGTCCTAGTTTCCCCTCCGTGAATCCTCGCCGCTTTCAAATCCTAGATGCCGCCTCGGAGCTCATCGCCGAGAAAGGCTTCGTCCAGACCTCCGTGGACGACGTCATCGCTCGTGCCGGTCTCAGCGGCAAGAGCCACTTCTATCACTACTTCAAGTCGAAGGAAGAGCTCGGGCACGAGGTACTCGCCCGGCAGCTCGACTTGGTCGGCGAGCGAGGTCTCTCGATCCTGCGGGAGAGCACGCTCGACCCGATCGAGCGACTGAACGTCTTCATCGACTCGGTGGTCGCGATGCAGGTGGAGCGCGGCATGAAGGCGGGGTCGCCGTTCGGCGCACTCGCGACGGAGATGGCCGAGAAGGAAGAAGGCTTCCGCATCCGCATCGCCCGCGTGTTCCGCAACTGGACCACGGAGATCGCCGAGTTGCTGGAGCAGGTGCAGGACCGGCTCGAAGACGACGCGGACCCCAAGCGGCTCTCACGGTTCATCGTGGCGACGCTCGAAGGGGCCACGACGATGGCGCGCGTGAAGCGCGATGTGAGCGTGATGCACGGCGTGGCGATGGACCTGAAGCGATTCGTGGCCGGGCATGTGCGTCGCCCGGTCTCCTACTAGGTCGGAGAGAGGACAAATGGCAACCATGGCCGCAGGTTACGGCATCTTCGAACGCTCGCCCGATCGGGAGCGTGCCGAAGCGCGTGCGAAGTTCGACGACGAAGCGGTGCGTCATCTCGACGCCCTGTACTCGTTCGCACTCAAGCTTACCCGCGCGCGCGACGAAGCCGAGGATCTCGTGTCCGACACGATGCTCCGCGCTTTCCAGCGCTGGGAGCAGTACCGGCTCGGCACCAACATCCGTGCGTGGCTCTTCACCATCCTCTATCACGCGTTCGTGTCCCGGAAGCGTCGGATCGATGCGCGTGAAGTGCAGCCGCTCGAGGACGAGGACGGCCGTGCGGTGTTCGAGCCGGTGGGCGACGCTGATCCGGAAGGCAAGTTCTACGACTCGTTCCTGGATGCGGAGATCGTCGAAGCGATCCACGCGCTGCCGGACGAGTATCGCTCGGCGGTGGTGATGAGCGATCTCCACGGCCTCAAGTACGCCGAGATCGCGCGGGTGCTCGGTGTTCCGGAAGGCACGGTGAAGTCGCGGCTGTTCCGCGGTCGTCGCCTGCTGCAGGCCCAGCTGCGCGAGTACGCCGAGCTGATGGGCTACATCAAGCCCGCGAAGGGCGGCGTCCCTGCTCTCGCGAGCGCTGCGCTTTAGCACGATTGCCGCAGGTGCGCATGTCGCACCAGCGGCGGGTGTGGGAGCGGGTGAGGTCGATGAAGTACCGTGGACAGCGGCGGTCGGAGCAGCGATGGATGCGCGACAGCTCGTCGTTCACGAGGGAGTCGACCGCCGATTCGACCACGGGGATCACCAGTCCGCCGAACACGTCGCCCACCGGAACGAAGCTCCGCACGTAGCCGCCGTCGGTCCGTGACTCGACGCGCCGCGTGCCCACGGAGCGGCCGAGGATACGATTGATCTCCGCGAGCGCCGCTTCGCGCACGCGCTCGGCGGTCTCGCCGCGACCTCGTTCGACCAGTGCGCGCAGGGCCGCGCGCACGCGCCGCGTCTCCACTAATGCCGCGGTGGCGCCGGAGGGTTGCTCGGCCGCACGACGGAGCAGTGCGTCGGCGCGCTCCGAATCGATCACCCGCGCCGCAGCGAGCCATCGCACGAACGGCTCGAACGCGGCGATGGTATCGACCCGGACGCCGAGTCGCGCATCATCGGTGTTGATGAAGTCGAGCCAGAGCCGACCGCCGATGAAGACGGGGTCCGGACCGCTCTCGTGGCGCGCTCGGGGAGCCATCGAGCGAAGATAGCGCCGACTCGTCAGATTTGGCGGATGACTGACATGACCCTCCGCGTCGCCGTGGGTTCGGCGAATCCGGTGAAGCTGGGTGCCGTGCGCACCGTGCTCGCGTGGGCGACACCCTCCGCGACGATCGAACCGATCGCGGTGGCGTCCGGCGTGCCTGACCAACCGTTCGGCGACGACGAGACCATCGCCGGGGCGCGCAACCGCGCCCGCGCGGCGCGTGAAGCACTCGACGCCGACCTTGGCGTGGGGCTCGAGGGCGGCGTCGTGGAGTCTGCGAGCGGAATGCGATCCTGTGCGTGGTGCGTGGTCGTGCACCGCGACGGGCGCGAGGGTGTCGGCGGCTCACTCGCCATGCCGCTCCCCGACGCCGTGGCGGCGATGGTCCGCTCCGGAACCGAACTCGGCCACGCAATGGACGCGCTCGTGGCGGAGCGCGGCACCAAACACGGCAAGGGCGCGGTTGGCATCCTCACCGCGGGGCGCATCGACCGACAGGCGGCGTACGAAGTGCTCGTCACCTATGCGATGGCCCCGTTCGTGACTCCTGCGCTCTACGCCGTCACCCCTTCGGGGGTCTGAGCACCAGCACAGGCCGCTGCGCCGAACGGATGAGCTTGTCGGCCACGGAGCCGAGGAAGATCCGCGAGAAGCCGCGCCCCTGCGTCGAGATGGCGAGGCAATCGGGATTCGTCTCCTTCACGTGGTCGATCAGGGTGCGCGTGGGCGAGAGTTCGACCCGGACGGTGGCGGTGGTCTTCACCCCGTCACGCTCGAGGTCCTTCGCCAGGCGGTCCAGACTCGCTTTCGCAGCGATCGTCTCCGCGTCGACGCCGAACGGGTCCGGGCGCTCCGCGGAGAGGATGTCGAGCGAATCGCCCGGCACGAAGGGCGCCACCACGCGCACGAGTTCGATGTGTGCGCCGAAGGCGACCGCGAGGTCGCGCACCACCGGCAGGATCGTCTCCGCCCGCGGACTACCATCCAGCGTGACGAGGATGCGCCGCGGCGTGAACGGCTCGCCCAGATGGGCATCGTTCTCGGGGAGCGCGAGCACCGGGCGGTGCGAGTGTCGGATGACCGAGTCGGCGACGGACCCGAGCCAGTCGGGGGTGAAGCCGCCGGCACCGTGTGTGGTCATCACGATGAGGTCGGCGCTGATCCGATCAGCGATGTCCGTGACGAGTCCGGCCGGGGTGCCGTCTTCGACGTGCCACTGCACGCGCAGCCCCCACTCCGCCCCGAGTCGTGTGCTCAGTTCCTCGGCGTACTTCCGTGCCCGCTGCCGGAGAGCGTCGTCGGCCGCGAGCATGTCCTGCGAGAAGATGGCCCCTTCGGCGGTGGCACCGATGACGGCGATCGGCACATGGGTGCGGACGAGATGGACGACGCCACCCGTGCGGCGCGCGATGTCACAGGCGATCGGCAAGGCGCGCTCGGCGAGTGTCGAGCCGTCGAGGGGGACCAGGAGTGTGCGCAGCATGGAGCGCTCCGGTTGCGGGAGGAGCGGGTGCCCATCGCACCCGCGCTCAATCAAGTTAATCTTGGCAGAGCGTGCGCCAGTAAGCGTTCTCACTCACCCGTTGTCAGGAAACCTCCTGTGACAATCGCCGGACCGACCCTCCCCTTCGCGGTTCAAGAGCGCGTGCGCTGGAGCGACTGCGATCCGCTCGGCATCATCTACTATGGCACGTATATCCGCTTCTTCGAGGCGGCGGAGCACGAGATGTTCCGGCAGGCGGGACTGCCGTATGAGGTGATGCGGGTACAGCGGCAGGTGCAACTGCCGCGGAAGGCGTTCCAGGTGGAGTTCCACTCGCCGGCCGAGATGGATGAACTGATGGAGATCCGCGTAGGGGTGGCCCGGTTCGGCGAGACCTCACTCACGCTGCGATTCGAGGCATATCGCGCGCGCGACCTGGCGCATCGCGCGTCGGCGACGCTGACGGTGGTCTGCGTGGAGAAGGAGACGATCACGAAGCGGCCGTTGCCGGACTTCGTGAAGGACGCGCTCAGGCCGTATCTGGTCTCGGCGCGCTAGTGTGTTCGCCGGAGGAACTGCGGCTGTGCGGCTCCATGGCTTTGCTCACGCGTTTCTGCAGGCGCTGTAGTCCATCATACGCGGCGTACTTGAAGGCGTCCGAGAGTGTCGGGTAGTTGAAGACGCACTGGATGAAGTAGTCGAGCGTGCCGCCGAGCTGGATGACCGCTGCCGGAATGTGCACGAGCTCGCACGCGCCTTCGCCGAGCACGCTCGCCCCGACGAGGCGATGGTCATCGGTGCGGAAGACGAGTTTCACAAAGCCCTCGGTCTCGCCGATGATCTGGCCGCGCGGGTTCTCGCGGAACGACGCCTTGCCGACCTCGACCGTCATGCCACGTGCGCGCGCCGCGTCCTCACCGAGCCCGACCGTGGCGATCTCTGGGATCGTCCACACGCCGTAGGGCACGACGTTGGAGACGTTGGTCTTGTACTTGAGGTCGAACGCGTGACACATCGCAACGCGCGCCTGTTCCATCGCGGTACTGGCGAGGGCCGGGAAACCGATGACGTCGCCGGCGGCGAAGATATGCGTGCGCGTAGTGCGGAAGTGTTCGTTCACTTGGATGAATCCACGCGGATTCACGTCCACGCCCGCGGTTTGCAGGCCGAGGTCGACCGTGTGGCCTTCGCGTCCAGCGCAGTAGAGCACGCAGTCGGCGTTGAGTTCGCGTCCGTCGTTGAGCGTGACCGTGGCCAGATGTCCATCGACCGTCACGCGGGTCACCATCGCATCGAGCACGACCTGGACCCCGAGTCGCCGGGTCATCTCCTGGCGGAGCGCGTCGGAGAGGTCGGCGTCGAGCTGCATGAGCAGGCGCTCACGCGCGTTGACGACCGTGACGCGCACGCCGAGGGCGGCGAAGATGCCGGCGTATTCACAACCGATCACCCCGCCCCCGATGACGATGAGACGCTCCGGGATGGCGGGCAGGCTGAGGATGTCGTCGGAGTTGACGACCACGCGTCCGTCGAACGGGATCTCCGGTGGATGGGCCGGATGTGAACCGCTCGCGATGAGGAATACCTCGGCACTGATGCGGCGCGGGGCCTCCTTGTAGCGATCGACCTCGACAGTCTCCGGACTGACGAAGTGCGCTTGTCCCTGCACGCGCGTGATGTGGTGGCGATCGACGTTCTGCTCGATCTGCTGCCAGGCCGCGTCGACGACGAGCCGCTCACGGAACATGAAGTCCCCGATCGTGATATCGGGTTTCACGCGGTATTCGACGCCGTAGAGGCCGCGCTGCCGGAGGCCACTGAAGTAGAGTGCCGTCTCGCGGAGCGTCTTGGACGGGATGGTACCCGTGTTCACCGCGGCACCGCCGAGCTTCGGGGCGCGTTCGATGAGGCAGACGGATTTGCCGAAGTACGCCGCCTGAGCAGCGCCCTTCTCGCCGGCGGGGCCGCCGCCGATGACGCAGAGGTCGAAGTGGTCGGTCATCCCCCGCGAAGTTATCCCGGCTGGGGCGGCGGCGCGAGCGGTCCCAGAGGAGCGCCCGCTACCGAGCGGTCGCCCCGGGTCGCCCTTATCTTTCCTTCCTATGGCTCCTGAGTCCACGTATTTCCGAAAAGGGTTCGGCCTCAAGTCCGAGGTGAAGGACACCCTCACCGCCGACTACGATGGTCAACTGGTCGACCTTCTCCTTGCGCGTGAACACACGCTCGTGGCAGGCCCGGTCACGATCCGGTTGGCGAAGGAGTTCGGTTTCTGCTACGGCGTGGAGCGCGCGGTCGAATATGCGTATCAGACGCGCGCGAAGTTCCCGGACCGTCGCATCTGCCTGGCGGGTGAGATCATCCACAACCCGCATGTGAACGCCAAGTTGAAGGAGATGGGGATCGTCTTCCTCGGCGCGAGCGAGAAGGGGTTCGACTATTCCAGTGTGCAGCCGGAGGACGTGGTGATCCTGCCGGCGTTCGGTGTGACCGTCCACGATTTCGATACGCTGCGCGCGCTGGGCTGTGTGATGGTCGACACCACCTGTGGTTCGGTGCTGAACGTGTGGAAGCGCGTCGAGTCGTATGCCAAGGACGGGTTCACTTCGCTCATCCACGGCAAGTACTACCATGAGGAGACGCGCGCGACGGCATCGCAGGTGGAGCGCTTCCCCGGCGGGACCTATCTGGTCGTGCGCGACATGGCGCAGGCCGAAGATGTGATGGCGTATATCGAAGGGACGTTCGCCGGCGGCAAAGAGGGGTTCGTCGCGAAGTATGCGCACGCGGCGTCGCCGCATTTCGACCCCGACGAGCACCTGCTGCGGATCGGGGTCGCGAACCAGACGACCATGTTGGCGCGCGAGTCGTTGGCGATCGGCGAGGCGGTGGGACAGGCGATGGCTCGGCGCTACGGTGAGGCGCATCGTGCCACGCACTTCCGCACGTTCGATACCATCTGCTCGGCGACGCAGGACCGGCAGGATGCGGTGAACGCACTCCTCAAGGAGCCGCTCGACGTGATGCTCGTGGTCGGCGGCTACAACTCGAGCAACACGATCTCCCTGGCCGCGTTGTGTGCGGAGAAGGTGCGCACGTTCCACATCGGCGATGCGGCGGGGATCGATACCGAGCGCCCGCTGATCCGGCACCGCGATCTCCTCACGGGGAAGGAAGTCGAGACCCTGGATTGGCTACCGATGGAAGGACCGGTGCGTGTGGGACTCACGGCGGGCGCGAGCACGCCCAACAACAAGATCGGCGAGACCGTCGCGCGCGTGCTCACGACGCGCGGCGTGGATCTCGCCTCGGTCGTTTGAGATCGCCGCTGCGCGAGGTCGAGTACCGATGACGGCCGTGCGTGCAGGGGCGCCGGGAACGATCGTACTCGAGGGCGGCGATGCGCGGGTGACCGTTGTGCCTTCGCATGGCGGGCGAGTGAGCACGCTCCGGGTGGGAGGTCGGGAGTGGTTGCTGCCGGCGACGTCAGCGGTCGCGCCCACTGCACAGGAGCCGGTCGAGGCGGGCTGTGGCTGGGACGAGTGTGCACCGGCGGCAGGGGGCGGCACGCTCCCTGACGTCGTGAAGGCGCAGGGTGCGCGGACCGTCCCGCGCGGAGGGGAGGCACGGCTTCAACGTCCCACGCTAGACCTGCAGACGACCTCCGAGGGACACGTCCTTCGCATGCAGTGGCGGGGCGACGCATTGCCGTGGACGCTGACGCGCACCTTGATCGTGCGGCGCGACGGCGTGGTCGAGGCGACTTACGAAGCCGTCTCGCTCGCCAAGCAGCGACTGCCGTTCCTCTGGAGCGCGCATCTGCTCCTGCCGCTCTCCAAGCAGACGCGACTCCGTCTGCCCGACGCGAGTCGGTTCCGGGTCGCTGGCGCGGAGGTGGCTGACCGCATTCCCGTCGCGGTGACCACACCGTGGCCGCGGTACGAGGCGGATAAGAAGGTGCTCGACCTCAGTGCACCGTGGATGCTGCCCAAGGGGCGGATCGTGCGGGGGTGGGCGGACCTTACGGGTGGCCGCGCCACGGTGCAAATCCAAGAGGGCGAACTCACGCTGGCCATCACGACCGACGGCGAGGGCGTACCGTTCTGCGGTGTCGCGGTCGATCGCGGCGGACTTCGTCACGGTGCGCGCGGTGCGTTCGCCCGGAAGTCGGCGCCGGCGCTGGCGCTCGCACCGTCGCTCGGGGCGCCCGATCGATATGCGGACGCGTTGGGCGATTGGCAGTCGGTCACCTGGCTCGCACCGAACGAACCTCGACGATGGTCCCTGACGTTCCGCGCACTGCGTTGACGCGTCGCCTTACACCGCCTCGCGTCGTTTCGCTCCACCTTCGATCCTGACTCCGATGGAATGGCTCACTGATCCGCAGATCTACGTCGGCCTGCTCACGCTCACGGCGCTTGAGCTCGTCCTCGGCATCGACAACATCATCTTCATCGCGATCCTGGCGTCGCGACTGCCGGTGGATGAACAGTCGAGGGCACGGAAGCTCGGTCTGTCCGGGGCGTTGGTCACTCGCATCCTGTTCCTGCTGTCGATCTCCTGGATCATGCGGCTCGAGCGTCCGCTGTTCACGGTGATGGACAACGGGTTCTCGGGTCGCGACCTGATCCTGATCATCGGCGGCCTGTTCCTCATCGGGAAAGCCACGTTCGAGATCCACTCGAAGCTCGAAGGTGGGCATGAGGAGTCGCAGGGGACTGCGGCTCGCGTGACACTCTTCGCGGTTGTCTCGCAGATCATGGTCGTCGACATCGTGTTCTCGATCGATTCGGTCATCACGGCGGTCGGCATGGTCTCCAACGTCGGTGTCATGATCGCCGCGAACGTGATCGCGCTCATGGTGATGCTCGCGGCCGCCGCGCCGATCTCGGCGTTCGTCGACCGTCATCCGACGGTGAAGATCCTGGCGCTCGCCTTCCTCGTGATGATCGGCGGCAACCTCTTCATCGAAGGATTCGGGTACCACATCCCGAAGGGGTACACGTACTTCGCCATGGCATTCTCCGTGGGTGTCGAGACGTTGAACATCCGCCTGCGCAAGAAGGCGGCGCCGGTGCAGCTGCATGGTCCGTCGGAGGGCTGAGTGGGCGCTGTCGCGCTGGAGACGCTGCTCGGCGAGCTGATCGACTACGCGGGGCTCTTCCCGCCCGCGGCGCTGTCGATGTCGGACGCGGTCTCGAATCACGCGCAGTACATCTCCGGTCCCGAGCGCAGGATGTTGGGACGGTTCATCGTGCCGCTGGCGCGGCTCGATGAACTGGCCGCAGCGGTCGCCGGGTTGGGAGCGCGTCGCCCCTCCGCGTCACGCCCGTGGCGGGTGGCGGTGATCGCCGGCGCGGCGGATGCCGCGACGCTGCGTGCGTTCGTCGCGCGACACGGTGGGACGCTGGTGGTCGATACCATCGAGGCCAAGGCCGAGTCGCCGGAACAGATCCCGGCGATCGCCGCCGCGCTCGGAGCGCACTACACGGTGTACGTCGAGGTCCCGGTGCGCAGCGACCCGACGCCGTTCCTCTCGGCGCTCGCGGTGGTCGGTCTGCGCGCGAAGATCCGCACCGGCGGAGTGACCGCCGATGCGTTCCCGGCACCTGCCGAAGTGATGCGGTTCCTCGCGGCGTGCGTGGAGATGGGAGTGCCGTTCAAGGCCACTGCGGGGTTGCATCATCCGCTGCGCGGCGAGTATCGACTCACGTACGCGGCGGATGCGCCGCATGGGACGATGTACGGGTTCATGAACATCTTCCTCACCGCGGCGATGTTGCGTGCCGGGCATCCTGCGGCAGCGATCGCGCCGCTGCTCGAGGAACGTGATGCCGCGTCATTGGTAGTCGCACCCTCGGGGCTCACCTGGCGCGGATTCACCGTGACCACCGCGCAACTCGCCGCCGCGCGCACGGTGCTCGCGGCCTCGTTCGGTTCGTGCTCGTTCGCCGAACCCGTCGAGGACCTCCACTCGCTCCGGTTGCTCTGACATGCCAATCGATATCACACACGACGTCGCCCTCCGTTCCTGGGTGGAGTCGGCGAACACGGACGGTGCAGACTTCCCCGTGCAGAACCTGCCGTTCGGCGTCTTTCTGCGCGACGGCGCGCCCCGCATCGGTGTGGCGATCGGTGACCGCATCCTCGACCTCGTCGCCGCCCGTGACCGCGGGTACTTCGGGGCGCTCGAACCGACCATCGCGGCGGCGCTCGGGGAGCGGTCGCTCAATGCCGTGTTCGCGCTCGGACGTGCGGCGCAGTATGCCCTGCGCGTCCGCTTGAGCGCACTCCTTCGCGCCGATACCGCCGAGGGTGCGCGTGCGCAGCAGGACAGCGCGCTGCTCCTGCCGCGCGCCGGGGCGACCATGATGCTGCCGACGACGATCGGCGACTACACCGACTTCTACGCGTCGATCGATCACGCGACCAACGTCGGCTCGATGTTCCGCCCTGACAATCCGTTGCTGCCCAACTACAAGCATCTGCCGATCGGCTATCACGGTCGCGCCTCGTCGGTGGTCGTCAGCGGCACCGATGTACGTCGGCCTCACGGCCAGACGAGCGCTGCGCCGGCCGGCCCGCCCGTATGGGGGCCGAGCGCGCGGATGGACTACGAGTTGGAAGTGGGCGCGATCATCGGGGCCGGCAACGCCTTGGGTTCGCGCATCCCCCTGGCGGACGCCGAGTCGCATGTCGCCGGGCTGGTATTGGTGAACGACTGGTCGGCGCGCGACCTGCAGACCTGGGAGTATCAGCCACTCGGCCCGTTCCTCGCGAAGAACTTCGCCACCAGCATCTCGCCGTGGGTCGTGACGCTGGATGCGTTGGAGCCGTTCCGGGTGCCCGCGCGTGCGCGCGCTAGCGACGACCCGACGCTGTTGCCGTACTTGGTGCATGATCAGGATCGTACGCGTGGTGCGTTCGACATCACGCTCGAAGTGTGGTTGCGCACGGCGACCATGCGGGCGCAGGGCGCGGAAGCGGTGCGACTGAGTCATGGCGAGTTCGAGCGGATGTACTGGACCATGGCGCAGATGGTCACGCATCATGCGAGCAACGGATGCGACCTGCGCCCGGGTGACCTGCTCGCGAGCGGCACCGTGTCGGGGCCGACCCGCGAGGCACGAGGCTGTCTGTTGGAGCTGGGATGGCGCGGCACGGAGCCGGTATTGCTGCCCAACGGGGAGCAGCGCAGCTTCCTCGCTGATGGCGATGAGGTGATCGTTCGCGGGTGGTGTGAGGGCGACGGACGTCGACGCATCGGCTTCGGCGAATGCCGTGGAGCGGTGCTGCCGGCGCAGGGGTGATGCGGCCACGAGGCCGATGGAGCGCGCGATGGAGACGAAAGTGATGAAGGCCTTCACCACGGGCACGGTCGTGGGGCTGTTGCTCACGGCCACTGCGTGCCCTGCGCGGGCGCAGGGCGGCACCGACGTCTGGGTGGCGACGTTCCGCGAAGTGGGCACGCACGTCAGCATCGGTCGCCCGATGAACGTCACGCGCCGCGCCGGCTACGACAACCAACCCGCGTTCACCCCCGACGGTCGCGCCGTGATGTTCACCAGCACGCGCGAGGACGCGCAGGCGGATATCTGGCGTGTGAGTGTGAGCGGTGGGGCGCACACACGCCTCACGTCCACACCCGAGAGTGAGTACTCCGCGACACCGACGCCGAACGGGCGTGGCTTCTCGGTGATCCGCGTCGAAGCCGACTCCACGCAGCGGCTGTGGCAGTTCCCGTGGGACGGCGGTTCGCCGTCGCTCGTGCTCACGGCGCTCCGTCCGGTCGGGTACCACGTCTGGGTGAGCGAGGCGCGCCTCGGTACCTTCGTGCTGGCTCCGCGGACGGCGCCGCGCGACCCGAATGCGTTGGTCCTCGTCGACCCGCGGACCGAGCGGGCCGACACCCTCGCGCGCGGGATCGGGCGCGCGTTGGCACGTGTGCCGGGCCGCGACGCCTTCACCTTCGTGCAGATGGGGCGCGATACGACATGGATCTCCGAGGTCGATGTGCGCACCAACGGCATCCGGCGCATCGCGCCGGTGCCGGAGCGCGGAGAGTACCACGTGTGGACACCCAGTGGCCAACTGATAGCGACCTCGGGTACCCGACTGATGATCCGCGTCGGTGAGCGCTGGGACGTGCTGGCCGACTTCGCGGAGTTGGGGGTGAAGGGGATGTCCCGCCTCGCGCTCAGCCCCACCGGTGACCGCATCGCATTCGTCGCTGACGACACGACCCCGTGAGGAATCGCGAGAGCGCCGCGTTCGCCGACCACTTCTCGGCGCACGCGGCGATGTATGCGAAGCATCGACCGCGGTATCCGGTCGCGTTGTTCCATTGGTTGGCCGTCGTGGCGCCGGGCACCGCGCTCGCGTGGGACGCGGGGACGGGGAACGGTCAGGTCGCGACCGGTCTCGTGACGCGGTTCTCCCGCGTGCATGCGACCGATGCGAGTGCCGAGCAGGTCGCCCAGGCGCTCACGCATCCGCGCATCGAGTATCGCGTTGCGAGCTACGACACCGCGCTCGGCGACGGATCGGTGCAGCTGATCACCGTCGGACAGGCGCTGCATTGGTTCGACCTCCCGCAGTTCCTCAAGGAGGTGAAACGCGTTCGGCAACCGGGCGCCGTCCTCGCGGCGTTCGCTTACCAACACAGCGCGGTCACCCCGGAGATCGACGCCGTGGTGCGTCACCATCACGACGTCACGCTCGGCGCGCACTGGCCACCGGGGCGCGAGCAGCTGCTGGATGGGTACCGCACGCTCGCCCTGCCGGTCGATGAACTCGCGCCACCGCCGTTCGAGATGTACGAGGACTGGTCGCTCGCAGCGTTCACCGGCTACCTGCGTTCGTGGTCGGCGACGCAGCGTTACATCGCGCAGCGCGGAGACGAGGCGATCCGCCGCTTCGAACGGACGCTCGCTGAAGCGTGGGCGACGACGCCGCGTCGCACGATCCGCTGGCCGATCGCGATCCGCGCGGGAGAGCTCCGGTAGGGAATCGGCGTGTTGCCTTGCGCCGCGCACGCCCGTCTGACCAGAGTTCAGACATCCCCCATACCGGTTCCAGCCTGATGCCGTCCAAAGCAACCGTCCGTCCGCCGAAGCCCTCGGCGACACCTGTCCGTGATGCAGCGGACGCACTGTACCGTGCCGCGCATGAGAGCTGTCATCAACACGGTCGTCTCCAGCGCGTGCTCGGGCATGGACTCGACGACACGGAGCTGGGCGGTGTCGCGGAAGTGGTCGATCTCTGCGACCGTCTGCTCGCCGACGCGACGACGCGCTACGAGTCGACCGCGGCGGCCGGGCCTGGGAAGGTCGATGCGGAACTGTGGCACGCGGCCAATGCCCTGTGGATGGCGAGTCGCGAGTACTGCCGTCGGCACGCGCAGAACGATGCGATCGCGACACGACTCAAGAAGCACGGCGCGGAGCAGCTCAACGAGATCAATGTCGAGTTCGAACTCGAGATGTCCGCGCGCCTGGCGTTGAAGCAGGCGCTCGGGGCGTACCACAAACTCCGCCCCGAAGCGTCCTAGGCGTTACCGGGCCGACTCCACCGCGTCGGACCAGGCGGCCATCGCGGCATCGAGTTCCTTGCGCGCCCGCGCGAGCGCCTGATCCAGCTGCGCGGCCTTCTTCGCGTTCGCCGGCGAGCCGTCGTAGAGATCGGCGTCGGCGAGCTGGCCTTCGAGATCTTTGACTTTCGCTTCGTGCCGCGCGACCGCTTTCTCGGCGTCGTCGGCGGCGCGCTTCTGCGCGCGCCGCGCCGCGTGATCGTCGTCCTGCGCAGCGGCGTTCTTCTTCGCGCGTTCCTTCTCGGCCTTCTTCCGGGCGTCGGCGGCGTCGAGCTCGGCCCGTGAGGCCTTCTGCGCCTTCGAGGCGCGATCGGCTTCCCAGTCGACGAACGGGCCGTCGAAGTCGACCAGGCGTGACCCGTCGAAGGCCCACACACGCGTGGCGACCTCGCGCAGGAAGGCGCGGTCGTGGCTCACCAGGAGCACGGTGCCATCGTACTCCTCGAGTGCGTCCTCGAGCGCTTCGATGTTCTCGACATCGAGATGGTTCGTCGGTTCGTCGAGCACCAGCAGGTTCGCGTGTGCAAGGCAGATCAGTGCCATCGCCATGCGGGCGCGTTCGCCGCCTGAGAGCGTACCGATCTCGCGGAAGACCTCGTCACCGGAGAACCCGAAGGCACCGAGGTGGTTCTGGACCGCGCCGCGACTCCACAGCGGACGCTGGTCGAGGATCGCGTCCATGAGCGACTTCCGCAGCGGCAGGTCGGCGAGATCCTGACGGAACCACGCCGGGACGATCGACCCGCCGATGCGCGATTCTCCCGCTGCCGCCTTCCGATCGCCGAGGATCGTCGAGATGAACGAGCTCTTGCCCGCACCGTTCGGTCCGACGAGCGCCACGAAGTCGTTGCGCCGGAGCACCGCCGTGAAGTCCTCGACCAGCACGCGGTCGGGGACTTCGACGCGGAGGCCCTTGATGGCCACCACCTGATCGCCCCCTCGCTCCGCAGGCTCGAAGCGGAGGCTCATGGCTGCCGGATCGCCGGGCGGTGGCGCCAAACGTGGCAGTCGCTCCAGTCGTTTGCGTTTGCCCTTCGCCTGGAAGGAGTTCACACCAGCGAGATTCCGTCGGATGTACTCCTCTTCCTTCTTCACGAACGCGATCTGCTTCTGCAACGCGCGCTCGCGCGTGAGCTGACGTTCGGCGCGCTGCGGGACGAACTGGCTGTAGTTGCCCTTGTACCACTCGCTCGACCGTGCTTCGATGTGCAGGATGTGCGTGCAGATCGCGTCGAGGAAGGCGCGGTCGTGCGAGACCACGATCACCGTCTCGTTGGCATCGCGCAGCCAGTCCTGGAGCCAGGTGGTGGTGTCGAGGTCGAGGTGGTTGGTCGGTTCGTCGAGCAGCAGGAGGTCGGCGGGCGCGATGAGCTGCGCCGCCAGACCGACGCGACCGCGTTCGCCGCCCGAGAGCGACGAGACGAGCCGCGTCTTGGACTCCTCGGCATCGAAGCCGAGGCCTTGGAGCACGGCGTCGACGCGAGCGTGGTAGATGTATCCACCGAGGTCCGCGAAGCGCTCCTGGTCGTGACCGAAGCGTTCGAGGAACTCGTCGGTGACCTTCTCGCCGAGTTCACCGAGTTGGATCGCCTGCTCGCCGATGCTCTGTTCGAGCGCGATCACTTCCTTCCACGCGGCGGCGGCAGCCTGCCAGACGGTGGTCGCCCCTTCGAACGCCCGGTGTTGGTCGAGCAGCGCGAGCCGCAAGCCGGGGCGGCGCGCGACGGTGCCCGCCGTGGGCTTGAGGTCACCGATGAAGATCTTGAACAGCGATGACTTTCCCGCGCCATTGCGCCCGATGATGCCCCAGCGGTCGCCGTCGCCGACGGTGAAGGTGACGTCCTTCAGGAGTTCTGTCGCGCCGAACGAGATGCCGACGTTGGAGCAGGAGATGACGGTCACGGAACGTCGGTGGGTGTGGGAACGGTGAGGTCGCCGGTGTCGAGCGCGCGCTGCGCGATGGCGCGCACGGTGTCGTCCGAGTTGCGCTCGAGTGCCCGGATGGCGCGGCGCGTGCGGCGCATCGACGTGGGGATGAAGAGCCGCGCCGCTTCGAGGTCCGCGGCAGCGCCGGTCTCACCGTGCTTCTTGATGGCGGCGGTCACCCGCGCGAGCACCGCCGTCGACAGGTAGATGTCGATCGCCGCGTTCGCCATGCGCTCCTGCAGCATCTGGCGCTCGATGATCGCCTTGCCGTGTTCGATCAGCGCCTTCTCGACAGCCATCGCGAGCCCGTGGATGTTGTCGGCGACCAGATCGGCTTCGTCGGCGAGGAGTTCGTGCACCTTGGTGAACTCCGGCTTCACCAGCGTGCGCTTCACGCGGCCGGTGAGATAGCTCGAGATCGCGCCGATGGAATGGAGCGGATCCTTGAACGCCTTGCCCACCGCCTTGAGTTCTTCGCCGGGCTGCTGCAGACCCATGAGGGCGATGAGCGCGCGCAGGATCTCGTTGGTGCCTTCGAAGATGAGGTTGATGCGCGAGTCACGCACTGCGCGCTCATACGGATACTCCTTGGAGTACCCGATGCCGCCGGCGATCTGCAGCGCCTCGTTGGCGGTGCGGAAGGCGAGCTCCGACGCGTAGATCTTGCATGCCGCGGTCTCGAGCGAGAAGTCGACGCCGCCCTTGTCGACCATGCCGGCGCAGAGCATCCAGCCCGCGTCGGCGGCGTAACAGTCTGCCGCCGCCATCGCGATCTTGCGCTGGATCATCTCGAACGAGCCGATGGGCCGCCCGAACTGCTCGCGCTGCTTCGCGTACTCGATCGCCGTCTTCATCATCATGCGCGTGCCACGCGATGAGCCCGCCGAGAGGCCGAGTCGCCCGGAGTTGAGGATCTCCAGCGCGATCTTGAAGCCACCGCCCACCTCGCCCAACAGGTTCTTCCTGGGCACGCGCACGTTGTCGAAGGTCACGCTGCGCGTGTCGCTGGCCTTGATGCCCATCTTCTCCTCGATCTTGCCGAGTGAGATGCCGGGCGCGTGCGCATCGACGATGAACGCCGTGACGCGCTGCTTCTCCTTGCCATCGACGGTGACCGGCACCTTCGCGAAGACGGTGAGCACTCCCGCGTAGCCGGCGTTGGAGATCCAGATCTTCGTGCCGTTGAGCACGTAGTCGTCGCCGGAGGGCACCGCGGTGGTCAGCATCGCCTGCGCGTCAGAGCCGGAGCCCGGCTCGGTGAGGCAGAATGCGCCGATCAGCTCGCCGCTCGCGCAACGGGGCAGCCACTCCTGCTTCTGCTCCTCGGTGCCGAAGAGGATGATGCCCTTGATGCCGATGCTCTGGTGCGCGCCGAAGTACACGGCGAGGGCGGCGTCATGGGCGCCGATCTCGCCGAACACGCGCGTGAACACCATCGTCGAGGCGCCGAACCCGCCGTATGCCTCGGGGATGTTGAGGCCCATGAGCCCGAGTTCGGCCATGCCGTGCCGTACGGCATCGGGGAACCTGCCGTCGCGGTCGAGTTGCGCCGAGTCGAGCGTGTCCTTGGCCCAGCTCCTGAACGCATCGAGGATCTGTGCGAGGGACTCGCGCTCCTCGGTGCTCGGTTCCGGGAACGGGAAGACGAGGTCTTCGCGGATCTCTCCCTGGAATACTCCGCGCGTGAACGAGGGGTTGGTATCCGGGTCGGCGAGATGCGGGGTGTTGGGCGAGGCGGTCATCGGTCGCGGGGTCAGGGTCTATGACGAAAGTTAGCGGGTCGGCAGAGGGTTGCGGTGGGGGCCACTGCTGTCGAGGTTGCGGGATGCTCTCGCCGCGCGCTCTTCATCGTCTCTTCGCCGCCCTCTTGGGGCTCGCCGTATCCACCGCGACCAGCCCGGCCCAGAGTGCATCGGGGCGGATGGGGGAACCGGCCCCCGACACGGCGCCCCCGACCGTCACCGTGGTCGATCCCGCGTCGCCTCGCGCCGCCGTCGAAGGGTTCTTCGCGGCCATGCGGGCCAACGACCTGCCGCGCGCCGCCACTGCACTCGACCTCACCGGGATCGATACCTCCCGCGCCGACGATCTCGCGCGGCGGCTCTTCGCCGTGCTCGATTCGCGGCTGTGGATGGATCTCGAACGACTCAGCCCGCTCGCGATCGGCGACACGGCCGACGGACTACCGGTCGACCGCGAGACGCTCGGAGTGGTGGCGATCGCCGGTCGCGAACGCACGCTCCGGCTCGCACGGGTACGACGCGATGACGCGAGACGCTGGGTGTTCTCCGCAGGCACGATGGCCGATGTCGACGCGCTCTACGAGGGACTGCCGGATGCGTGGGTGCGGGAGCATCTGCCGCCGGCGCTCCTCGAATCCGGACCGTTCGACGTGCAGTGGTGGCAGTGGATCGCGCTGCTCACTCTGATCCCGCTCGCCGCGATGATCGGTTTCCTGCTCGCCGGGCCGACGCAGGCGCTGCTCAGGAGACTCGTGAGCAAGACCGACACCGAACTCGACGATATCCTCGTCGGATCGCTGCGCGGGCCGATCGTGCTGCTCATCGGCGTCGCAGCCTCGCGGCTGATGCTGCGGTGGATCGCGCTGCCGAGCCCCGCGGAGCGGTTCGTCGTCGACCTGCAGCGCGCGACCGCGGTCGTGGCGTTCTTCTGGATCCTGCTCCGAGTGATCAGTGTGCTGCAGCAGGCGTTGCCGGTGAGCGCCTGGGGGACCACACATCCCGCGCTGCGTTCGCTCATCCCGCTCGGTGCACGCGTGGCCCGCCTCCTCGTCGTGGTGCTAGGCGCGCTGTCGGTGGTCGCGAGCTTCGGGTATCCGATCGCGACGCTGCTGGCCGGCTTGGGCATCGGCGGCATCGCGGTGGCACTCGGCGCGCAGAAGTCCTTGGAGCACTTCTTCGGCTCGGTGTCGATCGGCATCGACCAACCGTTCCGAGTGGGAGACTGGGTGATCGTCGATGGCGTCGAAGGCGAAGTGGAGGCGATCGGGCTACGCTCCACTCGTGTGCGGACGCTGGAACGTACTGTCGTGAGTTTCCCCAATGGCCGCCTCGCGGACTCACGCGCGGAGAACTTCGGGCCCCGCGACCGGATCCGTTTCCGTACGGTGTTCGGTCTGGAGTACCGCACGAGCGCCGCGCAGATGACGCAGATCCGCGATCAGGTCGAGGCGTTGCTGAAGTCCCATCCTACGACCTGGCCTGGCCGCATCGTGGTTCGTTTCCTCCAGTTCGGCGTGTCGACACTCGACATGGAGGCGTTCTGCTGGGTCGACACGCCCGACGTCGACGAGTTCCGGCGAATACGTGAAGAACACCTGCTCGGCATCATGCGCGTCGTCGAAGGCGCTGGTGCGAGTTTCGCCTTCCCGACACAGACGCTGCTGCTCAGGCAGGACGGACCGCGCGGAGATATCGGACCGCGCGGAGACACCGGCACGCGTTGATGCGGGTCACTGGGGAAGAAACGCAGCGGCGAGCGATGATCGGCCGGTGAGGGCGCGCTGCGCCGCGGCGCGACCCAGTAAAGCGCCCACGACGTTGCCGGTCCCGCTGTACCCGCCCACCACCTGCACGCCGTCGCCGAGTGACCGGAACACGGGGACTCCGGTGCTGGTGTAGCTCACGGAGGCCGCCCAGCGGTGGGTGATCGACGCATGTACCCCGAGCTTCTGGCGCAACGTCTGTTCGAGATACTGCTGGATCGCCGGCGTGGGTGTCGCGTCGTGGGTCCACTCGGTATCGGGTGCCACGTCCCGCCCACCTCCGAGTGCGATGCAGCCATCGGGTAACTGCTGCCAGTAGTCGAATCCGTCGCGCGTCGAAACGGGACGCGTGAATCGCACCGTGGTCTCGGGCGCCGTCGCCAACATCTGCAGGCGTGCGGTGCGGACTTCACCCGCCAGCGCAGGCACGAGCCGCTCGAGGCCCCCGTCCACGCAGATGATCAGGTGCTTCGCGCGGACCACACCGCCGTCGGTGCGCACGCGCGGGCCGTCGGTGGATTCGATGGCGTGGACCGGCGACGTAGCGAAGAGCCGCACTCCTGCCTGCAGCGCACGCTGCGCAATCGTCCGCGCCCGACGCACCGGATGGAAGACCGCGTCCGCGTGCATCACGATGCCATGACCCTCAGGACCGACGTACGCCTCGCACGCGAAGCCGTCGGCCGTCATCTGTGCACGCTGCCGCTCGCAGTCATCGAGCTCTTCGGCGTCCGAGGCGATGCGCAGAGATCCTGTGACGCGGACCGCGTCAGGCACTTCGGCGCGGATCCGCTCGATCTCGTCGATCGTGAGCCGTGTCATCGCCACCGCACGCTCGCGGCCGAACCGTGCGACCGCATCGTGGTGATAGTCGGCGGTGCCGGAGAGCAAGAAGCCGCCGTTGCGTCCCGCTGCGCCCGCCGCGATGCCCACCGCGTCGATACCGATCACCGACCGCGCACCGAGCGCCAGCGCCTCGGTGATGCATGACAGGCCGCTCCCTCCGAGTCCAACGACACAGACCTCGGCGTGCTGCTCACCGGTGAGTGAGGGGAGCTCGAGGTCCGGATGGTCATCCCAGCGAGGACGGTTCGACACGCGCACGACCGGAGCCGCGCTCCGCTACGCGAGCACTTGCTTGAACACCTGTACCGCGCGCTGCATCTCGTCCATCGTACCGATGGAGATGCGGGTATGCGTCATGAGTGGAGGGAAGACTCGACCCACAAACACATCGTGTTTGGCGCACGCGGCGCCGAAGGCCGCCGCGTCGCGGTTCAGTCGGACCAGGATGAAGTTCGTCTGCGAGGGCACCACGGCGAACCCCGCATCGGTGAACCACTTGGTGGTGAACGCGCGCGCGGCCCGGTTCTCACGCTGTTCCTTGGCGAGCTGTGCCGGGTCACTCATCGCCGCGAGACCGGCGACCTGGGTCAGGCTACCGATGCCGTTGGGAAGGCGAAGGCGTTCCATCCTGGTGAGCGTGGCCGGAGCGCCGAGCGCGTAGCCGAGCCGCATGCCCGCCATGCCGTAGATCTTCGAGAACGTCCGCGACACGAACACACGCGGCGTGCTGGCGATCATCGGGACAGCCGTGGCGTAGGAGGGATCGTCGACGAACTCATGGTATGCCTCGTCGACGAGCACGACCACTTCAGGGTCAGTGCGCAGCACGTCATCGATGAAGCCCTTCACCGCGGCCGCGCTGTGCACGTGGCCCGTGGGGTTGTTCGGATTGCAGAGGAATACCAGCCCCGCGCCTCGCGACGCCCGGGCCATCGCCGCGAGGTCGATCCGCAACTCGCTGTCCAGCGGGATCTCTTGAACGGGCAAGCCCAGCACACGTGCGTACTGTGCCGGCGACTCGAAGCTGGGCAGCGCGGACACGAGATGCTTCGACGGTGAGCAAAACGCCTGCACGGCCAAGCGGAGCACTTCGCCGGAACCACAGCCCAGCATGATCTGGTCGCTCTTGAGTGCGTTCGCCTTGGCGATCGCGTCGCGCACCGGCTGCTCCGAACGGGCGGGGTAGAGCGCCGCCGCGCGGAAGCTCCTCTGCACCTCGCGGATCACGGCCGGCACCGGCCCGTTGGGATTCTCGTTGGAGTCCAGTTTGATGACGCCACTGGCTCGTGAGGCCGCCGCGACCGCGCTCGGCTCAGCGTGTGTGCCTGCCTCGAGGCCGCGCGCGCTGATCCACGCTGGCAGCGAGAGCGCGCCAGCACCACCGACTCCCAAGGTGCGAATGAACGACCGACGGTCCTGACTCATCGCCGACTCCAGAAGGGGACTCGGAGAAGGTACTTCGCGCAGGGGGCGGGAGCGAGGAGTGGGACGAGCTGCGTCGCGACGAGCGCCCTAGCGGAACAGCGACGGGAGGTCGCGCCAGAGGACCCACCCGCCCGCAGCGGCCATCATCGCCGCGACGAGCCACCCAAGTGCGGTGAGCGCCTTCGGGTGTCGATACGCCCCGACGATGCGCGTCTGGTGCGCCGCCAGCAGCATCGCGGCGAGTGCGAGCGGAAGGATGAGCCCGTTGAGTGCGCCGACCAGGACCAGCGTCTTCACCGGACGACCGATCCACAGGAAGCTGACGGCGGATACGGCGATGAACACGATCACGACGCGAGCCCAGTGCCGCTCGAGTGCCGGGTGCAGGTCGCGCAGGAAGCTCACCGATGTATACGCGGCGCCGACCACCGACGTGATAGCCGCACTCCACATGACGATACCGAAGACCCGATATCCGACTTCACCGGTGGCGTGCCGGAACACCGACGCCGGTGGATTCGCCGCCTCGAGAACGAGTCCACGACTGACCACACCGAGCGCCGCGAGGAACAGCACCGTCCGCATCAGCGACGCGATACCGATCGCCGTCGCGGCCGATCGGGTGACCGTGGGCAGCGCGTCGATGCCATGGACGCCCGCGTCCACCAGTCGATGGGCTCCGGCGAACGTGATGTAGCCGCCCACCGTGCCGCCGACGATGGTCACGATCGAGAGGACGTCGATGGTGGATGGCGCGAAGGTGCGGCGAGCAGCTTCGGCGATCGGAGGTGACGACGCGAACGCGACGTACCATGTCAACGCGACGAGCACGAACCCGAGCGCGATCGCGAAGCGATCCATCGCGCGTCCGGCCTCCTTCACGAGGAACAGCGCGACCGCCAGTGTCGCACTCAGCACGGCACCGAGCCACACCGGGAGACCGAACGCGACCTCCAGTCCGAGTCCGGCACCAGCCACATTCCCGATGTTGAATGCGAGGCCACCAAGGGCGACCAGCACCGCGAGTACGGTGCCGAGCCCGGGTGTCACGGCGTTCGCGACATCGCCCGCGCGTTTCCCGGTGACCGTCAGCACGCGCCAGATGTTCAGCTGCGCCGCGAGGTCGATGAGGATGCTCACGAGGATCGCGAAGCCGAAGCTGGGTCCGAGCCGTTCGGTGAACACGGCGGTCTGCGTGAGGAACCCCGGGCCGATGGCCGAGGTCGCCATGAGGAAGGCCGCCCCGATCAGCGCGCTTTGACGTCGATCAGGCATCCGAGGCCCCAGAGAAGGAGTGCCGCCGCGAGCGAGAGGATGAAGGGTGTCGACGATCCCAGCGACACCGCCCCGACGTACGAGACCACGCCGCCGAGGAGCGTCACGGCCGCCGTGCGCGCCGAGCCCCACGGCGTGAGCAACGCGAACAACACCGTCACCACGACGCCTGCACTTCCGAACGCCGACGCTTCCTCTACCAGCGCGAACACACTCTCCGCACCGAGCGCGAGTGCGTAAGCGACGAGCCCGAAGAATCCGACACAGTAGCGAGACAGACGCAGCTTTCGCCGTTCGTCGGTGATCCGCGCGAGCGGGATGATCAGGTTGTGCGACAGCAAGCCGGATGCGACGAGCAGTGTGGAGTCCACGGTGGAGAGGATCGCGGAGATCAGGCCGCCCATGAACACCGCGAAGAGCAGCGGCGGCAGCGCGTCGCGCGCGATGGTCGGGAGGAGTTGCTCGGGGTTCTCCAATGCAGGGACCACGTGCACACCGAGCAGCGCGACGACCACAGGAATGAGTCCGATGGTGATGTAGCACGCGCCCGCCAGCAGTGACGAGCGCTGCGCGACGGTCGGGGATCGCGCCGCGATCACTCGACTCACGATCTCGGCCGCGGTGAGCGACCCGAACACCGGGATCGCCCACGCCTCGACAGTCTCGAGCCAGGGACCGGCCGCCGCCGGCGATAGGTCGACACGGTCGGCCGCGGCGATGATCGTCCACGCGTCGCCCGGGCCACCGACCTGCACGACGACAGCGACGAGCATCGTGACGAGCCCGAACGTCAGTACGCCGCCCTGCAGCACATCGGTGACCGCATCCGCCATCAAACCGCCCCACGCGGTGTACGCGACGATGAACACCGCTGCCAGCGTGATCGCCGTCTCGACCGAGATCGGGGTGGCGGTGGCGATCACCGTGCCGAACGCACGCACCTGCGCCGCAGCCCAGAGCACCGAGCTCGGGATGAGCATCACCGCAGCGAGCCGCTCCACCGGAACACCGAAGCGTTGGCGATACAGGTCGGCAACGGTGGTGAGTCCACGGCTCCAGAACGCGCGCGCGAGGAACGCGCCCATGAGCACGAGGCAGAGCCCGTACCCGAACGGCTCCGCCGAGGCGAGTGAGAGCCCGTTGCTGTAGACCTCACCCGCGGAGCCGATGATCGTCTCGGCGCCGAACCACGAGGCGAAGATCGACGCCGTCGTCAGGACGTAGCCGAGCTTCCGCCCTGCGACGAGGTAGTCGCTCTCTGACGCGATGCGGCGCGAGACCCACACGCCGATCCCCAGCTGCAATGCGAGGAACGCGGGCAGCGCCAGGAGTGTCGGATTCACCGAGCGAGAGAACGCGGGGGGATCATGCCGCGCAATCTCGCGTCTTCACGAACGATCGAACAGGCCACCGAGCGCCGCCGCCGGGATCGGGCGCGGCGAATCGGCGAGACCACCAAGATGCGCTGCACGCCCGAGCACCTCGGCGGGGCTACGACCCGCCGCACGCAGTTCACGCAGTCCGGTGTCGCCGGCCGACTTGCTCAGTTTGCGCCCATCCGGATGCCATACCAGCGGATGATGGAGCACGTGTGGCATCGTCTCTCGGTTGAGGAGCCGTGCCAGACGGAACTGCCGTCCGGTGGAGTCGAGCAGGTCCTCACCGCGGACGATGAGATCGATGCCTTGTTCGAGATCATCGACCACCACGGCGAACTGGTAGGTCCAGTTCCCGGCTCGGTCGCGCACGAGAAGGTCGCCACACTGCGCCATCGGGTCCTGCGACTGTGCGCCGAGTCGCAGGTCATCGAACAACTCCGGCTGAGCGCCGTCCATGAGCACGCGGCGAGCAGGCGTGGATTCGGTGGGAACCGCGGCATGTCGACACGTACTCGGATACACCGGCGATGCGATCTCGGCGCGTGAGCAGCGGCAGGCGTAGACGAGACCGCGCGCTTGGAGCGCGGCGAGCCGTGCGGCATAACGTTCGGTGTTGTCGCTCTGTCGCTGAGGGTGCGAGCCCGCGCGGAACGTCGCCGGTGTGGCACCATCGGGCACCAGGCCCAGCCAGTCGAGATCATCGAGGATGGAACGTTCGTACTCCGCACGACAGCGACCGCGGTCGTGGTCCTCGAGTCGGAGGATCACGCGGCCGTTGAAGGCCTGCGCGAGCCCCCACACCCAGACCGCGTTCACCGCGTGGCCGAGGTGGAGATGCCCTGTCGGCGCCGGCGCGAAGCGAGTGCGGAAGCCCGCGCGAGGCGTGCGTTCGACGATCACGGACACAAGAACGCCCACTGAGAGGGGGGATACGGCACTCCGACTTCGAGGCGTCGGGAAATGTCGCGTCCGTGTGGCCGACTGACAACGCGCCGCGCACCCATCAGATTGTAGGAGCGCGCGTATGCTCAGCGCACCCGTAGTGCTGGGTCTCACTTCGCCCGAACCACGTGCCCGCTCCCGATCGCTACGTCCATATCGTCGAAGTCGCACCGCGCGATGGTCTGCAGAACGAGAAGACCATCTTACCGGCGGCTGACAAAATCGCGCTCGTCGACCGCTTGAGTGCCGCCGGCTTCCGCACGATCGAGGTGACGTCGTTCGTCTCGCCCAGGGCCGTCCCGCAGATGGCCGACGCGGCCGAGGTGATGGCGAGCATCACGCGTCGCGCGGGGGTGCGGTACGCGGTGCTCACGCCCAACCAGCGGGGGCTCGAGGGTGCGCTGGCCGCCAAGGCGGACTCCATCTGTGTCTTCGGCTCGGCGAGCGAGACCTTCTCGCAGAAGAACATCAACTGTTCGATCGCCGAGTCGCTGGATCGCTTTCGTCCGGTGGTCGCCGCGGCGCGTGCCGCTGGCCTGCATGTGCGTGGCACCGTCTCCTGTGCGCTCGGCTGCCCGTACGAGGGTGCCGTGGCGCCCGAGGCCGTGGTGCGTGTCGCGCGGGAGTTGTTGGCGATGGGCGTCGACGAACTCAGCATCGCCGACACGATCGGCGTGGGCACCCCCGATGCGACGTCACGGGTGTTCGATGCGGTGCTCGCGCTCACCGAGTCGTCCCGGGTGAACGGACATTTCCACGACACGTACCACCGCGCGTTGGTGAACATCGATGCCTGTCTCGCGCTCGGGCTCCGCAGTTTCGACTCCAGCGCGGCGGGCTTGGGCGGGTGTCCGTTCGCGCCCGGTGCGACCGGCAACGTCGCGACCGAGTCCGTACTCGAGCATCTGAGCGCCCAAGGCTACGAGACGCACGTTGATGTTGAAGCGGTGCGTCAGGCTGGCGCGTGGATCAGGAGTCGCCTGGCGGGCTGAGTCGTCCGTGCGTGTCCGTCACACGCAGCTCCGCCCTGACGTGTCAGTAGCCTGCGCCGACGCGCTTCTGTTGGTGTGTGCCGTCACGCAGGGAGCGGATGAGGAAGTCCGCGACGTCCTCGACGGAGATCTTGCGCGCTCCTTCGGGGAGGAAGTCTTCGAGCGCGCGGTACACGCCCGTGCGTTCACCCGGCACGATGTCGCCGGTGGCGACCATGGTCCAGTCGAGGCCGCTGTCGCGCATCGCGTGCCAGGCTTCCTTGTGACGGCTGCTGACCTTCTTGAAGATCGCCGGGAAGGTGGGTTGGTCGTGTCGCAGTCCGCCGTTCACGGAATCGAGGATCCCGCCACCGGCCACGCCGAGTACGCGTCGCACGCCATGTCGTGCCATGCCGGCGACGATGTTGCGCATGCCTTGTGACTGCGCTTCGCCTGGGTCTTCGACGCCGGCCCCGCCGAGCCCGGACACCACCGCATCGGTTCCTGCGATGACGCGCGCGACGATCGCAGCGTCGAGCACATCACCTTGGACGATCTCGAGTCCCTCACGCGGCACGAGCTTCTTCGCGTCGCGCACGAGCGCGCGCACACGGTGTCCGTCGGCGAGAGCGTATTCGAGGAACCGACCACCGACACGACCGGTGGCGCCGAAGAGGGCGATGAACATTGGATGGCGGAGGGCGGGGGGTGGATGGCGGACCGCAGGTCGGGCGTCGCTTTACGGGTGGTTGCTCCGAAACTAGTCATGTGGTCGGCGGCGTGCTCCGTCAGTCTTCGCCATCACGTCCACCATCCTGCATCCACCATCCGCCATCTACCTATAATTATGCCCCTTGACGGAATCCTCCCCCGCCCCCGCCTTGAGCGGCGCGAACGACTTCGCGCGGATGTTGTAGACCCCGCTCTCCACCTGGAGCACGCCGCGCACCAGGAGTA